>CAMCVY010000034.1 GCA_945881995.1 Bifidobacterium breve
ACCGTAGGCAGCGGACAAGAAACCGGTGAACGTGACACCAATTTGAACCGCAGCCAAAAATCGGTTCGGGTTGGTGTGAAGTTTGGCCACCTTGGCACCGCGGCGACCTCGAGACTTCAAGGCCCTGATCTGACCTTCGCGCAAAGACACCAACGCTAACTCAGAGGCAACGAACAAACCTCCGACTAGCATCAAAATGAGGACGAGCAGGATGCTGACCAGCACAGTGTTCACTGAACTACAATCTCACACATCGCACTAGTGACCAAATGTGGCGATTACGGGCGCGTGGTCCGACCAACGCGTGTCGTAACTTGGTGCTCGACCTACCACTACTTCGCGACATTGAGCCGCGAGAGCTTTGGTCGCTATGAGGTAATCAATCCGCCATCCGGCGTCGTTATCGAAAGCCTGACCGCGCCACGACCACCACGTGTAGGGACCGGCAACCTCACCAGCAAAGCGTCGATGCACGTCCACCCAGCGATCACGTGCAAACCAGGTATCAAAGTGTGCGCGTTCGTCCTCAAGGAATCCGGCCTTTTTGAGGTTGCCCTTCCAATTCTTAATGTCGAGTTCGGTGTGGCCCACATTAAAGTCGCCGGTCACGATGACCTGCCGTTTCGTTCGGCTCGCACGCGTCGCCAACGCCGCAAGTCGAGCATCCATGGCATCAAGGAATCGATACTTCTCGGCTTGCTTGAGTGGCTTGTCCGCATCACCGGTAGGTACGTACACCGATACAACGGTGAGCGGGCCTACCGGTGAATCAAGGTCAACTTCGATCCATCGCCCCTGGTGATCAAACTCTTCGCTGTTAAAACCCACACGTACAGCACTGGGTTGTTCACGCGAGAGAACGGCGACCCCGCTGCGGCCTAACTCTGACGCAGGGCTGTGCGAGACATGCCACTTAGCAAATTCACTTCCCGCGATGGCTTCGTGCAGCTGCTCATGCGTGGCCCGCACTTCCTGCAAGCACATGACGTCTACGCCGGCTGATTCCAACCACTCGAAACCACCATTTTTCTTGGTGGCGCGAATGCCGTTCACGTTGACCGTGAGCACCTTAAACATCAACGAACCTGCAGACGTAATGACTACTTAGCCATGGCCTTTTGCAGGTTTTCATCAATGGAAGCCAAGAATTCCTGCGTCGTTTGGAACGGCTGGTCCGCGCTAATGAGAAGCGCCAAGTCCTTGGTCATCTTGCCCGACTCCACCGTTTCAATGCAGACGCGCTCGAGAGTCTGAGCGAACTCGCTGACCTCAGGAGTGCCGTCCATGCGACCGCGGTAGTCCAAGCCCCGCGTCCACGCGAAGATGGATGCAATCGGGTTGGTGGATGTGGGCTTGCCCTGCTGGTGCTGACGGTAGTGACGCGTCACCGTGCCGTGAGCGGCTTCGGCCTCAACGGTCTTGCCGTCCGGAGTCATCAGCACCGAGGTCATCAATCCCAACGAACCAAATCCCTGTGCGACGGTGTCTGACTGCACGTCACCATCGTAGTTTTTGCAAGCCCACACGTAGCCGCCTTCCCACTTCATGGCGCTCGCGACCATGTCGTCGATCAAGCGGTGCTCGTAAGTCAAACCAGCTTTGTCAAAGTCTGCCTTGAACTCAGCCTCAAAGACTTCAGCGAACAAGTCCTTGAATCGACCGTCATAGGCCTTCATGATCGTGTTCTTGGTAGACAGGTACACCGGAACGCCACGGTCCAGGCCATAGCGCATGGAGGCACGGGCAAAGTCGCGGATCGAATCGTCAAGGTTGTACATCGCCATGGCCACGCCACTGCTGGGGAAGTCATAGACGTCCAGCTCCATGGGCTCGCCACCATCGGTTGGCGTATAGGTCAAAGTCAACGAGCCAGGACCAGGAATAACCGTGTCAGTGGCACGGTACTGGTCACCAAAGGCGTGACGGCCAATGATGATCGGCTTAGTCCAACCAGGAACCAATCGAGGAATGTTGGAAATCACGATGGGTTCGCGGAAGATCACACCGCCGAGGATGTTGCGGATGGTGCCGTTGGGCGACTTCCACATCTTCTTGAGACCAAATTCCTCTACGCGCTCTTCATCTGGAGTGATGGTCGCGCACTTAACGGCCACGCCGTAAAGCTTGGTGGCTTCGGCCGAGTCAATGGTGACCTGGTCGTCGGTTGCATCGCGGTTTTCAATGCTCAAGTCAAAGTACTTCAGATCAATGTCGAGGTAAGGAAGGATCAACTGCTCCTTAATAAACGACCAGATGATGCGCGTCATCTCGTCGCCATCCATCTCAACGACAGGGTTCTTTACTTTGATCTTGCTCATGTGCATGTGTCCTTAAGGGTGTGCGATGGGAAAAATTAGATCAAACCAAGTTCAACAACAGCGGCACGCTCTTCCAACAGTTCAGCGTTGGATGCATCGATGCGAGCCTGCGAGAAGTCATTGACTTCCAGACCCTGAACCACTTGCCACTCACCGCCCACTGAACGAACGGGGAACGAGGTGATGATCCCTTCAGGAACGCCATATGAACCGTCAGAGGCGATGGCGGCCGACGTCCAGGAGTCAGCCGGAGTGCCATTGACCCAGTCGTAGATGTGGTCCACAGCAGCGTTCGCAGCAGAGGCCGCTGACGATGCACCCCGAGCTTCAATGATGGCGGCACCGCGCTTAGCAACGGTGGGAATAAAGTCGTTTTCCAACCATGCCTGGTCGTTGATGACTTCGGCAGCGGGCTTGCCGTTGATCGTGGCGTGGAAGATGTCGGGGTACTGGGTTGCCGAGTGGTTGCCCCAGATCGACAGGTTCTTGATGTCGTTAATCGACACGCCTGCCTTCTTGGCCAACTGTGACAGTGCGCGGTTGTGGTCCAAGCGCGTCATGGCCGTGAAGCGTGAGTTGGGGACATCAGGTGCATGGGAAGCAGCGATCAAGGCGTTCGTGTTAGCTGGGTTGCCCACAACGAGCACCCGAATGTCATCAGCGGCACCAGCGTTGATGGCCTCGCCCTGCGGCTTGAAGATTCCACCGTTGGCCTCGAGCAGGTCGCCACGCTCCATGCCGGCGGTACGCGGACGTGCACCGACGAGCAATGCAACGTTGGCGCCATCAAAGGCTGCGCGGGCGTCATCAAAGATGTCAATGCCAGTCAACTGCGGGAACGCGCAGTCATCGAGTTCCATGGCCGTACCCTCGGCTGCCTTCATCGCTGGGGTGATTTCCAGCAAACGCAAGTGCACTGGAACATCGGGGCCGAGCAACTGGCCTGAGGCGATGCGGAACAACAATGCATAGCCAATTTGACCTGCAGCACCGGTGACAGTGACATTGACGGGGGTCTGTGACGCCATGAACAACCGCTCTCTTCCTGGCCTCACGCGCGCGATAGTGCAACGGCAAGGCTCACATCTGGGGATTGTTAGGGCTCGAAAAATGCCCTAACTACACGCCGAAATCTAGCCGAAGCGCAGCCGCTTGAAGTCAGCGGGTCTTGGCCCGCCTACGCCTGTCCAGCGAGCGCTGCTTCGGCTGCTTCCACCACGTTGGTCAGCAACATGGCTCGGGTCATAGGTCCTACCCCACCGGGGTTCGGCGACAAGAAGCCAGCCACGACAGAGCAGTCGGTGTCTACATCGCCGACAAGCCCGTTTTCGGTGCGGGTAATCCCCACATCAATCACGGCACTCCCGGGATTGACCATCATCGGGGTGATGAGATTCGGTACGCCGGCAGCAGCAATCACAATGTCGGCGCGCTCAACGTGAGCAGCCAAGTCCTTCGTGCCGGTGTGGCACAAGGTAACCGTAGCGTTTTCACTGCGGCGAGTCAGAAGCAAGCCCAACGAACGGCCCACCGTGATGCCGCGACCAATCACCACAACTTCGGCTCCGTCGATCGGCACGTGGTATCGACGCATCAATTCCAAGATTCCACGGGGAGTGCAGGGCAATGGTGCGTCGATGCCCAGGACCAGGCGACCCAGGTTCACGGGGTGGAGGCCATCGGCATCCTTGTCCGGATCAATCAATTCAAGAACGCGATTGGCATCCAAGCCGGCGGGCAGCGGCAACTGCACGATGAAACCCGTACAGGTCGGATCGTCATTGAGTTGGCGAACGGCTGCTTCAACTTCGTCTTGGCTAGCGGTAGCGGGTAGATCAATGCGAATGGACTCGATGCCCACTTCAGCACAATCGCGGTGCTTGCCCGCCACATACGACTGCGATCCGGGATCATCGCCGACCAAAATAGTGCCCAGCCCCGGGGCAATGCCGGCCGCCTTGAGCACGTCGACGCGCTTTGCGAGCTCAGCCTTAATCGTGGCCGCGGTCGCCTTACCATCCATTGTGATTGATGCCATGGCGTGAGTATGCCTCACGGACAAACAGTGCGAGGAATCGGTCTTGAAATGGACCTAAGCAGACTTGGGTCGCGATCGCACCCCACTGAAGCGACCAGAGCCCACAACCACTGCGACAAAGGTCAGGGCCACGCCCACTGCTTCCCATCCATTAAATACGCGTCCTGGCGTGGGGATGAAGATATCGAGGATGACTGCGCCAAGGAGTTGGCCGGCAATCGAAGTCAAAGTGAGGAGCAACACTCCGAGGGTGCGAACCAGTCGAGCAGCAACCGCGACAAAGATCGCACCGATAAGCCCGCCGACGTACAGATAGGGCTTCTCAATGGGCGAAGGAGCGCCACTGAAGTCCACCTGGCGAATAAACGTCAGGCTCCACAACATGACGCCACCCACCGAAAAGTTCATCCACGCTGCTGCAATCGGGCTTCCAGTAGCCATGGCCACCCGACCGTTGAAAGCTTGCTGGGCCGACACCAAAGTGCCAGCGAACAAACAAACGAAAACAGCAACAGGTTGAAACGAGATTGCACTTGAAAATGGATTGATGGCCACCACAACGGCCACAACCGAAATCACACTGGCGAACACTCGAGATCGGCTGGGGTGAAGGCGACCGCTTGGGCCAAGGCCTAGCCGGTCGACTTCAAGGCTGGAGGTCGTTTGACCGGCGACCAATGCCACGGTGAACAGTGAAACACCCAACACAGGCACCGCAAATCCTTGCGAGGCCACCAATGTCGCCCCACCGAGGCCACCTAAAAGCAACCACCAGCGCAATTGCCCAGCCCGCAACAGTGGCGGAATGGCACGTAAGCCCGCGCGGTGTTGTGCATTCGTAAACAGCAAAACGGTGATGATGACCCAGCCCAGGATGAAGCCCAGAGCGGCGCCACCAATGGCATCACCAACATCTCGCGCAAGAGCTGCATTCGCGCGACCTTGGATGGACACCAAGACACCGATAGCCGCACCAATCGCGATAGCGATGGTGTTCGTGGGTTTGCGCCGACGGCCGTTAGCCACGGCTCGATCCAGTTGCTGCCTTAGTGGAAGAAATGGCGGGTCCCGGTGAAATACATCGCCACCCCGTGCGCAATCGCCGTGTCAATGACTTCCTGATCGCGCACTGATCCGCCTGGCTGCACCACTGCGCGCACTCCAGCTTCGATGAGCACTTCCAAGCCGTCGGGGAAGGGGAAGAAGGCGTCCGACGCGGCGACACTCCCCTTGGCACGTTCGTCACCGGCTCGCCACACAGACAAACGAGCTGAGTCCACGCGGTTGACCTGACCCATGCCGACGCCAACAGTGGCTCCGCCCTTGGCTAATACGATCGCGTTGGACTTTGCCGCACGGCTGGCTCGCCAAGCGAACACCAAGTCAGCAAACGTCGCATCGTCAACAGGATCACCGGTTGCGAGCACCCACGTTGTTGGGTCATCTCCTGGAGCATCGACACCGTCAGCCACCTGCACCAACAGCCCACCACTGACCGGTCGCGTTTCCATCGTGAACTTTGCCTCGACCGGAGCGCACTTGAGCAGTCGAAGGTTCCTCTTCTCCGTCAAGATCGCCAAGGCATCAGCATCAAAGTCTGGCGCCACGACCACTTCGGTAAAGATTTCAGCAATCTGCTCAGCGGCCTGCTTGGTTATGGGGCGGTTGGCAGCAATGACTCCGCCAAAGGCAGAAACGGGATCGCATTCATTAGCCAAGCGATGTGCGGTTGCAATATCAGCCCCAACAGCAATGCCACACGGGTTGGCGTGCTTGATGATGGCTACGGCTGGTTCGGAGTAGTCATAGGCCGCCCGACGGGCTGCGTCCGCGTCAACGTAGTTGTTGTAGGACATTTCCTTGCCATGCAACTGCTCTGCTTGGGCAATCCCCTGACCCGGTCCGGCCGAGAAGCGGTACAGCGCGGCAGCCTGGTGCGGGTTTTCGCCGTAACGCAGGACATCGGCTCGCTCAAAGGTGCGGCCCATAAATTCAGGGAACGCCTGATCATCGGCTGGTGCGTACTCACTGGAGAACCACGATGCCACGGCAACGTCATAGCTGGCCGTGTGTGCAAAAGCCTCAGCAGCCAAGCGCTTGCGCTGGGCCAATTCAAATCCACCAGAAGCCAGAGCCGCTTCTACATCGGCGTACCGCTCCGGATCAACGACAACAGCAACACTGGGGTGATTCTTTGCTGCCGCGCGCACCATCGTCGGACCACCAATGTCAATTTGCTCCACACACTCATCGTGATCGGCGCCCGATTCCACCGTGGCACTGAAGGGATAGAGGTTCACCACTACCAAGTCAAAGGGCTCAACATCAAGAGTCTTCAACTGCTCAACATGAGAGTCCAGTCGACGGTCAGCCAAGATCCCGGCATGCACGCGCGGGTGCAAAGTCTTCACGCGTCCATCCAGGCATTCAGGGAAACCGGTTAAGTCGCTGACCTGGGTCACCGCAACGCCCGCTCCGGCAATAGTTGCTGCCGTTGAGCCCGTGGACACAATCTCCACTCCGGCCTGACCCAGCGCCTTGGCGAGTTCAACCAAGCCGGTCTTGTCATAGACGCTGACTAACGCTCGACGAATCGGGAGCTTGCTCACGAAAAAACGACCTCTCTACCTTCAATGGACCAACCAGAACGACACAACTGACGAACAACCTGTACCAAAAGTTCGCGCTCAACGACTTTGATGCGCTCATGGAGCGATTCGACATCGTCACCGGCCTCAACTAACACGCTGCGCTGCTCAATGACCGGTCCGGTGTCCACGCCCTCGTCAACAAAGTGCACGGTGCAACCGGTTTCCGCTACCCCAGCCACCAGGGCATCAGCCACTGCATGCGCGCCGGGGAAACGAGGCAGCAACGCCGGGTGCGTATTGATCACGCTGAACTGATCAAGCACGTGGTCGCCCAAAATCTTCATAAATCCTGCGCTGACAACCAAATCTGGTTCGTGTTCAGCAATGGCAAGCGCTAGCGCACTGTCCCAATCCGCGCGCGAAGAAAAATCCTCGACTGGCACAACAAAAATGGGAATGGCCTCGGCTTCAGCGCGACGCAAACCATCAATGCCATAGCGATCAGCGCCAACGGCGACGATGTCAATATCGGCGAAGTCTTCAGCGTCAATTAACGCCTGCAAATTGGTGCCGCCACCAGAAACCAGGACCACCAAACGCGCACGCGATTGTGGGGTGGGTGGAATGCTCACGTGTTCAGCCTACCGAGCCTCCACAGGTGCTAACCGATCACCTAAAGGCGGTCCTTAGTCCGCCGTGCGTTGTCGCTGCTGAGCCACAACCCACGCTGATGCCGCCGCGACGACACCGAAAGTAAAGATCGCAAAAAACGCCACAGGAATCACTTGTGGTCCCACCTGTGACAGTCGACCACCACCAAGGGACCCACCAGAGATCCCGGCCAAGATCGCTAACGCCACACCTGCTACAACACCGGAGACGGCACCCCATCCCGCACTGGCTTCCGCACTGTCCTGCGATGTGCCGCGAGCCACGAACCAGCCCATCACCATGGCTGCCACCAGCGGGATTAACAACACAGCGGCCGCGGCCAGCGGCGGAGTGCCATTGGCTGGGATGGCAGGAACCAAAGGAAAGACCGGCAAGGCTCCCGTTTGCGTTGTACTAGCCGCGACTTGGGTGCCCGTGCCCATCAGGAATCCCGGCCCCAACGCAAAGCTTGCGCTCCATACCGCGATGTTGGGCAAGTACAACAAACTAATAATCGTCAACAACAATCCACCGACAACCCCAGTGCCGAGCAAGGTGAAACTGCCGGAGACTTCGTCAAGATGAAATCCCAGAGCCACGGCTGCCAGAAGTGATGAAAGCGCCAGGATCGCGATCACGCCGATCGACGCCGCCTTCGCGATGAGTTGCACACGAGCATCAACGCGGTCTTTGAGCGACAGCTTTTGCTCGCGAGCAATTGCCATGCCAACGGTGACAAAACCCAAGAGCCCGGTGGTAATCAAAACCTTCCACCACGCACTGCTCACGGACGAGGTAGATACCCACGCATTAACGATGACATTGAATAGCCCGTAAGCACTGGCGGTCGAGAGTGTCAAGACCAGGGCATCGGCAGTGGACGTTGGTGTCGCCGCGCGCGCAGCCCACCGGCCGGCCAAATACAACAACGTGATGGGAAGAACCAGCAGACCTAACGGCAAAACGCTGACGTTCACGCCAGCCAAGATGACGGGCACATGATGCGCTGCCATCCAGATGTGGCCGGTTGAGCGCAGCGCCTCGGCAAATGCGGCTGCTGGCCCCGACGAAAACGCCCACCCCAACAAAACCGGCACCACAATGATGAGCAGGCCCATCACGATGCACCAGGCGGCAGCAATAACTGACGTCGTGGCGACAGAGCGCGGGTCGACCTCACCCTCGTGGTTGCTTCGCGTCAAACGCGAGAGCAGCGGGAGTTTGGTCACTCTGTGATCTTGGCAGTCAAAGACTTAAACAAACGCAATCGCAACGCAGAAGGGGCTAGAGCTTTTCGACAATCTCGCGCATGATGCGAGCGGCCTCCGAGGGCGTCTTGCCAACGCGAACGCCGACAGCCTCAAGCGCCTCTTGCTTCGCCTGGGCAGTACCCGACGATCCAGAAACAATCGCACCGGCGTGACCCATGGTCTTGCCTTCCGGAGCGGTAAAGCCCGCGACATAACCCACAACGGGCTTGGTGACGTTGTCCTTGATAAACGCCGCGGCGCGCTCTTCAGCATCGCCACCGATTTCACCGATCATGACGATCGCATCGGTTTCGGGATCGTCTTGGAAAGCACGCAACGCATCGATGTGTGTGGTGCCAATGATGGGGTCGCCACCAATTCCAACGGCGGAAGAAAAACCAAGGTCGCGCAATTCATACATCATTTGGTAGGTCAAAGTTCCCGACTTGCTAACCAGGCCAATACGACCAGCCTTCGTGATGTCCCCAGGGATGATCCCCGCGTTGGATTTTCCAGGACTGATCAAGCCTGGGCAGTTCGGACCAATCACCCGCGTCGTTCCTGCATTTTGCGCGTACTGGAAAAACTCGGCCGTGTCAGCGACGGGTACACCCTCGGTGATGACGACAACCAATGGCACACCCGCATCAACAGCTTCGATGACCGCACCCTTGGTAAAGCGTGGCGGAACAAAGACCACCGAAACGTCGGCGCCAGTGGCAGCCACTGCATCGCCAACGGAGTTGAAGACGGGAATCCCGTCGACCTCTTGACCACCCTTGCCGGGGGTCACACCAGCGACGATCTTGGTACCGGATTCGACCATGCGGCGGGTGTGCTTGGTGCCTTCACCACCGGTGATGCCTTGAACCAAGACCTTGCTGTTTTCCGTAATAAAGATTGCCATTGTCTACAAGTCCCTTACTTCGCAGCCAGTTGAGCCGCGCGACGTGCGGCTCCGTCCATGGTGTCTTCCAAGGTCACAACGCTGAGGTTGGCATTGGTCAAAATCTTTCGTCCCAGATCGGCATTGTTGCCATCGAGTCGAACCACGAGCGGCTTGTCAATCGCGTGGCCGTGCTCTGTGATCAAGGCAATCGCTTGAACGATTCCATTAGCCACTTCATCACATGCAGTAATGCCACCGAAGACGTTGACGAAAACCGACTTCACACTGGGGTCGCTCAAAATGATTTCCAGCCCGTCGGCCATTACCTGTGCCGAAGCGCCACCGCCGATATCGAGGAAGTTAGCTGGCGTCACGCCACCGAATTCCTCACCGGCGTAGGCAACGACATCAAGGGTGGACATCACCAGTCCGGCGCCATTTCCGATGATGCCGACTTCGCCGTCTAACTTGACGTAGTTCAAGCCCTTTTCCTTGGCTGCCAACTCGAGTGGATCAACCGCCGAGTTGTCGACCAGGGCTTCATGATCGGGGTGACGGAAGTCCGCGTTGTCGTCCAAGGACACCTTGCCGTCCAGGGCAAGCACCTGGCCTGATGGATCCTTGACCAGCGGATTCACCTCGACCAGCGTGGCATCTTCTTTGATGAAAACGACCCACAACTTTTGCAAAATGTCGATGATCTGGTCGCGGATCTCCGGAGCGAAGCCAGCCGCATCAGAAATCTCAGCAGCCTTCGCGGCCGTAACACCCTCGATGGCATCCACGGCGACCTTGGCCAGTGCATCGGGACGCTCCACAGCGAGTTGCTCGATGTCCATGCCGCCTTCGACCGAGGCCATGGCCAAGTAGGTGCGGTTTGCGCGGTCAAGCAGGAAGGAGATGTAGTACTCCTCGACGATATCGCTGGCCTCGGTGATCAACACTTGATGAACGATGTGGCCCTTGATGTCCAGACCAAGAATGGCTTCAGCCTTTTCCTGCGCTTCAGCAGGAGTTTCCGCGAGCTTGACGCCACCTGCTTTTCCACGGCCACCGGTCTTCACCTGGGCCTTGACTACGACCGTGGTGCCGATCTTTTCGGCTGCATCGCGAGCGGCCGCAGCGGTAGTGACGACGATTCCCGATTGAGTCGGCACGCCGTGCTTAGCGAATAGATCCTTGGCTTGGTATTCGTACAGATCCACGCGTGGAGTCCTCAAACTTGAGTTGAAGGGGGGCGAGAGGGCAATCTCTTCTCAACCCGTAACGACAGGGTGAACGCTATCTGCCCGCCCATGCGCGCTACGCACCACCCACGCCTACTCAAACCCATCGGTAGATCTCCCCATCCCCCGTCAGTCAGCCACCTGATGACTGCCCAGCAGCCCTCGCGTAGCATGGGGTTACGGCGTCCCAGGCGATCCCTGGGGCGCTTTCACTGTCAGACCACACCCCCAGGAGCTTGCGCGTGCATCCTTACCTCGCGCGCTGGGTTGTGACTGGAGTGATGGGTGTGACTCTTGCGGTGGTCGGTACAGCCCTCACTCCCGACGCTGCCATTGTCTCCTCATCGGCCACTCCATCCATTGCCACCGTCAGCAACTCTCCAGCTGTTGCTACCAACGCAACTGTTGCGATCACCCGGGTCGGCGCACAGCCGGCCCTTCGAGCAGCAACAGCTCGCAGTGTCGCGACGCAACGAGCTTCGCGAAGCAAAGCGCGACTTCGTGCAGCGCGAACTGCCAGCACATGGGTATGGCCCGTGAGTTCAGTCAACTTGGGCGAGCCGTTCGGCGCTTCTGGTGGAAACTGGTCATCGGGTCAGCACACCGGCCAAGACTTTGATGGCGACACCGGTGATGCCGTTCGTGCCGTGACAAGCGGTGTGGTGATCTTTGCCGAATCGTTTGGTCGTCGTGGCATCGTGGTGCAGCTTCGCCACAAGGGCGGTATCGAAACCTGGTACTGCCACTTATCGAAAGTCGACGTTGCGGTCGGCGACACCGTCACCACCGGCCAACGCGTGGGCCGCATCGGGACCACCGGCAATGTCACCGGTTCACACTTGCACTTTGAACTGCACACCTCACCCAAGGTTT
>CAMCVY010000035.1 GCA_945881995.1 Bifidobacterium breve
ATGGGCAAGCTCCACCCCCACGGTGACGGGGCAATCTATGACGCCTTGGTCCGCATGGCGCAATCGTTTTCCCTGCGCGTTCGCCTCGTTGATGGACACGGCAACTTTGGCAACCTAGATGACGGCCCCGCAGCAATGCGCTACACCGAATGCCGTCTCGCCCCAGCCGCGATGCTCATGACCGGCTCGCTCGACGAAGACGTCGTCGACTTTGCGCCCAACTATGACGACCGCGAAACCGAACCAGTTGTCTTACCGGCAGCCTTTCCCAACTTGCTCGTCAACGGTGCAACCGGCATCGCAGTGGGGATGGCCACCAACATGCCTCCGCACAACCTCGGTGAAGTCATTGCCGCAGCCCGTCACCTCATCGATCACCCGAAGGCGACACTGCTGGACTTGATGAAGTTCGTTCCCGGCCCAGACTTTCCCACCGGAGGATCGATTGCCGGGCTCGCCGGTATTCGAGACGCCTACGCAACCGGCAAAGGCACCTTCCGCACCCGCGCCACCGTCTCAATTGAGCGTGTTAGTGCACGCAAAACAGGATTGGTCATCACCGAACTCCCCTACACCGTCGGCCCGGAAAAGGTCATCGATCGCATTGCCGACCTCGTGCGCTCCAAGAAACTCAACGGCATCACCGACGTCACCGACCTCACCGATGGCGAGAACGGCCTGCGCCTGGTGATCGAAATCAAGAATGGCTTTAACCCCGAAGCAGTGCTTGAGCAGCTCTACAAGCTCACCCCGATGGAAGATTCCTTCGCTATCAACAACGTGGCCTTGGTCGAAGGTCGCCCGCACACCCTGGGCTTGCGCGAGATGCTCGATGTGTACATCCAACACCGCTTCGAAGTGGTTCGTCGCCGCAGTGAATACCGTCGCCGCAAGGCCGCAGACCGCGCCCACATCGTGGAAGGCCTCCTCATCGCCTTGGATGCCATCGACGATGTCATCCACATCATCCGTACCAGTAAAGATTCCACCGAGGCACGTGCCAAGTTGGCCGAGGCCTTCGAATTGTCCGAAATTCAAACCCAGCACATCATGGATATGCCGCTGCGTCGCTTGACCTCACTTGAAGTAGGCAAACTGCGCGATGAACTAGCCGAACTTGAAGTGCTCATCACAGCTTTAACCGAAATCTTGAGCAACGAATCCGTGCTCAAGAAGTTGGTGTCCTCTGAACTGGCTGGCGTTGCCAAAGAGCACCAAACCGACCGTCGCACCGTGTTGCTTGAAGCCTCAGCCCAACCGGTCACCTCTGCAGTTTCCTTAGAGATCGACGACGAACCATGCCGAGTCCTGCTCTCGTCCACCGGATTGTTGGCGCGCTCGGCCACCCTGGTCACCGAAGCCAGCGAAGACGAAACCCGCTCTCGCCACGATGTGATCATGGCGACCGCGCCCGCGATGACACGCGGAGCTGTCGGTGTGGTCACCTCGCTTGGTCGAGTCATCCGGGTCAACGTCGTGGACCTACCTAACCTTCCGGCCACATCGGGCTCGCCCAGCGTGGCCGGTGGTGTCTCGGCTTCTGAAGTCATGGCCCTAGAAGCCAAAGAACGCATCATCGGATTGGTGCGGTGCCCGCAAACCGATGAGGAAGCTGAGCAGGCTCCGTCGCTAGCCGTGGGAACTAAGCAAGGCGTGATCAAGCGCGTGGCTGCGGAGTTGAGTACCAGGGATTCCTGGAGCGTCATCGCGCTGAAGACGGGCGACGAAGTAGTCGGCGCTATTGAGGTGTCCAACGAAGACAGCGAATTTATTTTCGTCACCAAGGACGCACAACTCTTACGCTCCCCCATCGCAGCAGTTCGCCCCCAAGGCCGAGGTGCAGCCGGAATGGCCGGCATGAAAGTCGCGCCTAAGTCTGAAGTCATTTTCTTCGGCGTCGTCGATCCGACGTGGAGTGCTGAAGTCGTCACCGTTGCCGGTAGTTCACACGCTCTTCCTGGTACGGCAAGCACCAGCGTCAAGGTCACGGACTTGGAGCAATTCCCCGTCAAGGGTCGCGGGACTGCGGGAATGCGCTGTCAGCGCTTCCTCAAGGGCGAGGACGAACTCACTCTGGCCTGGGCTGGTACCGCTCCCGCGCGAGCCGCTGGTCCACGTGGAGCCGCTGTTGAACTTCCGCAAGAACAAAGCAAGCGCGATGCTTCTGGAATGCCAGCCCTCCATGCGATCTCAGCGGTTTCTGGTCCAGCATGAGTTCGCTGGTTGGCACTCATGGGCAATTAGGTGCCAACTCCTGTGCGGCTCTGAGCCAAGCCAGTCATGAACCTCTGGCTGGCACCGCCCCACAAGTCACGGTGTGGATTTGTATTGAACAAGAAGGTGCTTGGGGGGCCCGCCCCCTTACCGAACCTGACCTGGGCGCAGGTGCTGGCGATGCGCTTGCTGCATTGACTGACCACGAATTCGTGATGGCATTGGCGATCCGCCGGGTGGGTCGCCACCCCCGCTCCACCGGTTCCCGCACCGTGATGATCGCTCGAAGCGACCTGACCGATGCATGGTTGTGCACGCGCGATGTTGGCAGTGACCACGAACTTGCCAGGGTGCTACGCGATGTTGACCTTGATGCCATCATGCATGGTCATGTGCCATCAGGGTGGGGACCAGACACTGAGTCCGTGACGTTGATCTGCACCAATGGAAAGCGTGACGTGTGTTGCGCTATCGAAGGCCGCCGCCTCATTGACGAGCTCAGCAACATTGCGGACCACCGCTACTGGGAGTGCTCACACCTGGGCGGTCATCGCTACGCCCCCAGCGTGCTCCTGCTGCCAGCAGGACTGGTCCTCGGCCAGATCTCAGCCACTGAACTCATGCAAACGCACACCGGTCATCCCCCGCTGGCACGCGTGCGCGGCCGCAGTTGCCTGCCCACTGCGGCCCAAGCTGCCGAAATTGCCGCTGACCCTCAGATTCCCTTTGGAACGGCAACCATTGTTACCCTGGAAACAATCGATGAACACCGCGCAACCGTTCAGGTGCACGGCCCTTCCGGGAGCACCAGCATCGACCTGGTTCACCAAGCCCATTGCGTTCCCAGCCCTATATCGTGCGAGGCAGTGTCCAAATCTCGGAGTCACTGGTTGTCGCTCTAGGTTCCACAGGGCAGGATGTAACCGTGAGCAGAGACGATGAATCCACCATCCCAGCGGCCTTCGCCGACGTTTTCGCTGCGAACGATGATTACGTCGCATCGTTCGCGCTCGGAGGATTGGAAGCAAAAGCGGCCAAAGGTTTAGCCATCATCACCTGCATGGATTCGCGTATTGCTCCGCTGGAAGTTCTCGGACTTCAACCAGGTGACGCCAAGATCTTGCGTAACGCCGGCGCGCGAGTAACCAGTGACGTTTTGCGCACCTTGGTCTTGGCGGTGTATCTGCTGGGCGTAAACCGTGTACTCGTTATGCCGCATACCCAATGCCGAATGGCACAGTCGACTGAGGCTGAATTGCACGAACTCATTGACCAACGTCATGGCATCGACACGAGCAGCATCAAATTTAAGCCGATCAAGGATCCAATGGCGACGTTGCGCAAGGACATCGCTGCGATTGCCTCGCACCCGTTGCTTCCCACGGACCTTGATGTTGCGGGGGCTATTTACGACGTGGCCACCGGAAAGCTCACCCACTTGCAGGCTTAAGCGTCGATGCGAGCCTGAGCCAATCCTTCAGCTTCAACGATGAATTCCTTGCGTGGCCCGACATCACTGCCCATCAGTAGCTCAAAGACCTTGTCAGCGGCTTCGGCATCATTCATCGTCACGCGGCGCAGGCTTCGATTGCGTGGATCCATGGTGGTTTCGCGCAACTGACTGGCGTCCATCTCGCCAAGGCCCTTGTAGCGCTGAATGGGCTCTTTGTAACGCTTGCCCTTCTTGGCCAGATCAGCAATCACCTTGCGCATTTCCTGATCCGAGTAGGTGTAGACGTACTCGTTCTTCTTGCCACCACCGGTGACGACTTCAATGCGATGTAACGGAGGCACCGCCGCGTACACGCGCCCTTCATCAAGAAGCGGTCGCATGTAGCGGTGGAACAGCGTCAATAGCAGGCAGCGGATGTGCGCACCGTCTACGTCGGCATCAGACATCAAGATAATTTTTCCGTACCGCACTTGATCGAGATCAAAACTTCGGCCCGAACCCGCGCCGAGCACCTGGATGATCGCCGCGCACTCAGCGTTCTTTAACATGTCACCGACCGACGCCTTGTGAACATTCAAGATCTTGCCGCGAATAGGTAGCAAAGCCTGAAACTCACTGGAGCGGGCCACTTTGGCTGTTCCCAATGCCGAGTCACCCTCGACGATGAACAATTCGCTGCGACTGATGTCGTCAGTTCGACAATCCGCCAACTTCGTCGGCAACGACGAGGATTCAAGGGCTATCTTCCGGCGTTGCAGTTCTTTGTGTTGACGGGCGGCAATGCGGGTGCGTGAGGCTGAGGCCACCTTTTCCAAAATAACCTTGGCTCGCGCCTTGTCCACGCGCTTGTTGCTGGTCAAGAAAGCGCCAAATTCCTTGGCCACCACATTGGCTACGATTCGCGAGGCTGCTGACGTGCCGAGCACTTCCTTGGTTTGGCCTTCAAACTGTGGCTCGGCCAAGCGCACGGTCACCACCGCAGTCAAACCTTCTTGAGCATCGTCCTTAGCCAGATCTTCATCACCGGTCTTGAGCATGCGTGTGGTTCGACAGGCTTCATTTAATGTCTTGGTCAGCGCACGCTCAAAGCCCGCGACGTGGGTACCACCTTTGGGCGTGGAGATGATGTTGACGAAGGATCGAATTTCGGTGTCGTATCCACCGCCCCAATGCAGAGCGATGTCTACTGCGAGATCACGTTCCACCTCTGTTGAGGTCATGTGCCCCTTGGAGTCCAAGACCGGAACTGTTTCCTTGAACTGACCGGAACCAGAAATGCGAATCACATCAGCCAAGACCTGTGCATCGTCCATCCCATCGGCGTCCGCGTCATTGCGGCCACCCGAAGCCAGGAATGAGCAGTACTCGCTGATGCCGCCTTTGTGCTGGAAGACTTCTTCGCTTTGACCATCGCGCTGGTCACTGACGATGATCTTCAGTCCAGGAACCAAGAACGATGTCTGTCGTGCGCGGTCGTGAAGTTCGGTCAGCGAAATCGCGGCGTCCTTTAAAAAGATCTGTTGATCAAACCACCAACGAATGCGCGTACCGGTGACTTTCTTGGCCACCTTTCCTTCAATACGCAGCCCAGACTTTTTCGAAAACGAGGCTTCCGGGGTATCACCGTCAAAAACGCCAGCAACACCGCGACGAAAACTCATGCGGTGGATCTTCGAATCGCGATCGACTTCGACATCTAGGCGCGAACTCAGGGCGTTAACCACCGAAGCACCCACGCCGTGCAGACCACCAGAGGCCCCATAGGAGCCACCGCCAAACTTGCCTCCGGCATGGAGCTTGGTCAAGACGACTTCAACACCGGTGAGCTTGGTTCGCGATTCCATATCCACGGGAATCCCGCGACCATTGTCACGGACCTCTAACGATCCGTCAGGGTGCAAAACGATCTGAATCTCGCTGCAAAAACCTGCCAGGGCCTCGTCGACGGAGTTGTCGATGATTTCCCAGATGCA
Organism: Bifidobacterium breve; assembly: GCA_945881995.1. GTDB lineage: Bacteria > Actinomycetota > Actinomycetes > UBA12327 > UBA12327 > AcAMD-2. The sequence continues at coordinate 5,641 of CAMCVY010000035.1, forward strand.
GTGCATCAGGCCACGGGCGTCCGTGGACCCGATGTACATCCCCGGGCGCTTGCGAACAGCGTCTAACCCCTCCAGAACAGACAGGTTTTTCGCGGTATAGGAAGCGGGCATGACCCGACGCTAGCGAAAAGGCCGGCAATGTCAGTGCTGCCACTCCCCAAGCCTGCCGTGACTCCGCTCTCAGCGAACTCACCCGATCGGGCGCGCCAGAACAGGTGCGCTTGAGGCAATCAGTGGCAAGATGTAGTTATGACCGAAGGAGCCGCTATGAACCAGACGCTTAACGCTGAAGAGCTGTTGGCCACCGATCGCTGCGATCGCTGCGGAGCTCAAGCCTATGTCCGCGTGCACCTGAACTCCGGTGGCGAATTGATGTTCTGTGCCCACCACGGTCACGAATACGACTCAGCCCTGCGCCAAGTCGCTGCTGACATCCACGACGAGTCCCAGCGGTTGAATAACGACGCACCTGCAGCTGAATAGTTCACTCCTGGCGTCAATCACCAGTTTACCAGCGCGCCCTAATAGTTTGTCTAAGCCAACGTGATCGTGATGATTGCGGAGTACACGTCTGCGCGCTGGAACGCCGGGATGGTCAACACCACCGAAGCATCAACGTTGTAGGCACCGCTGGTGTTGCCACTAGTTCCGGCTTGCGTGTCTTTAGCACACAGGGCGACCGGTGAAGCAAAGCTTTGACTTGATCCGCCAGCTGTCAAACCAGGCGCACTGTTCGTTCCCACGGCAACACACGAGGGGCTCAGCGACACCGTGGACTTATTCATCGACACCGCAGCGCCCACAAAGTTGCTCATGGTCGCCGTCAGCGACCAGCCGTAGGCCCCGTAGCGCTGGTCCACGACTTGGATGCGGTTCAAATCTCCCGCAATCGGTGTCGGCTTGTTCGGCGAGGTCAGTGAACCGAAGTCAATTCCGGTGTTCGTGGAGTTGCTGCCCGTAATGAATGAACGCATGGACAACGTGGTGCCCGGCACCAAGGACGAGAACGGTGCCGAAGCCCAATCCACGGACGGATCACCATCGGGTGCGGTTTCCACCACCACGACAGCACCTGGTGTGGAGACGGTGAAGGATGTAGCGACCAACGTTCCCGTCTCCGAGATGGTGGCATTCACCGGCGCATCAGCGGTGTACACCGGCGTGCCACCGGTGACGGTCTTGGCCAATTTGATTTGCACCGCTGCACCCGGGTCAAAGTTCGCGGCGGTTACGGTTACCGAACTTCCCACCGCACCGGTTGAATCAGACAAGGTAACGGTTCGCGTGCTCAAGATCTTGATCGGTGTAAATGCGGTTCCGCTAGAGATCAATACTTTCAGCGACCGTGAGCCCGTGGTCGCGCCCGTGGGCACGGTCACTGAGCCGGTGATGTCACCTGATGAGTTGGTGGACAAGCCATTGGTCGCAGCCGTGTCACAGCCAGAACCATCCGCGGCACAAAACAGCGCCGTAATCGTGCCTGAGGATCGACTGGCAGCCCATCCACTTCCGGAGACATTGACCGCATCCCCAGCGCGGGCATAACCGTTGACTCCCGTGCGCTGACCAGTGACGGTGTCGACAGCCAACGTGGCCGTCAGCGTGGTGAACGAGGCATAGGCGCGGTCGGTGGCAGGAGTGCCGGACGGGGAGTCTTCAGAGACCTGGATATAGGTGGTCAAGGGATCCTCGACGAGATAGCTCACGGCCGACAAGGATCCATTCGCGGCAGTAAAGCCGGGAACCGATGAATCCGACGAGTACTCCGGACCAGACAAGACTCGAACGCCCTTGATGCTGACAAAAGCAAGTGGATCAAAGTTGGTGCCCGTCACCGAAACCGGAGTGCTGAGTCCCCCACTAGTTGGCGACAAGGTCACCGCGCGAGTGCCCAACACTGCAAAGTTAAACAAGGCCGAACGGCCAGCATGCGTGACCTTCAGTGCTCGCGCACCCGTGGTTGCATCAGAAGGCACTGTCACAGTTCCCGACAGCACACCTGACCCATTGGTCGCGAGAGTCTTCGTTGCGTTGGAGTCACAGCTGGATCCAGAGGTATTACAAAAAGCCGCGGTGAAGTCCGAGGACACCAAGTCGTTAGGCCAGTTCGCGCCGGTCACGGTCAAGACTTCAGTCGGTCGGCCATATCCGGTAACCCCGGAACGCTGACCGCTGACGGCAGTGGCCGAAACCGTAACGGGAGGAACGGTAAATGCAGCTCGCGCATAATCGGTTGACGGTGTTCCACCAGGTGACTTCTCGCGCACCTCAATGGAGACGGTGTCAAAGTCATCCACAGTGAAGTTCGTCGCTGGAACCGAGCCACCAGACGTGATGGTCACATCAACGGCAGCATCGCTGGATGCCGTCGGACCGCTCGTTGAGGTCAGGCCACGAATCTCTGCTGCGGCGGTGGGATCAAAGTTGGTACCGCTGACGCTCACCACCGTTCCGGGCAGACCCGAAGTCGGTGACACCGTCACGGTGCGGCTACCCAAGATATAGAAAGACTTCGTGACCGAATCGGTGCCTTGGGTAATGACCACGGAGCCAGAACCCAGGGTCGCTCCGGCGGGCACCGTGATGCCGCCACTAAGGGTTCCCGTGCCGTTGGTCTCCAACGTTTGGTCTGCAGTTTCGCCACCGACAGTGACCACAAAGTCAGTGCTCGCCTTTGAGCCGTTCCACCAGGAACCGCTCAGGACGATCGCGTCGCCCGGACGGCCATAACCCAATACTCCCGAGCGCTGCCCGTTGACTTCGGTAATGCTTGCCGATGGATTGGTGATGACCGCCGTCGCCACATCTCGATTAGTCGTGGTGCCATCACCGACCTTTCCTAAAGCGTTGTCGCCCCAACATGCAGGAGTTCCGTCGGACGCCAGCGCACATGCCGTGCGATCTCCTAGTGAGGAAAAAACAAGACTCTTGCCGGAGAGAATGGTTCCGGTAGTCACAATCGCGGTCGGCACATCGCGCGTGGTGTTGGTGTTATCGCCAATTGATCCGACGCTGTTGTTGCCCCAACACGAGATCGAACCGCCCGTGGCCACAACACAGGTGTTCTTTTCGCCAGAAGAAACCGACAAGATCGTTGCGGTGGCAATGGGGGTGGATGCCAAGGTCGGTGAAACGGGCACATCACTGTCAGTGGTGCCACCGTTTCCCAGTTCGTTGTCACCGTTTTCGCCCCAACAGGCCACCACTCCGCTGACCGAGACGGCGCACGTGTGATTACCACCGGCACTAATGCCAGCAATGCTGAGGCTGGCCAGCGGTGTGCCACTCACGGTCACAGCCACAGCCTCGTTGCTTGACGTAGTAGAGCCATTACCGAGTTGTCCTGAGGTGTTCAGACCCCAGCACGCCAGCGCATTGCTGCTCGCCCGAGCACACGTGTGGGCGGCACCAGCATCAATGGCGTTGATGGTCAGACCAGAAAGTGCTGTTCCAGAAACCGTAACGGCGGTAGGGGTCTCGACATTCGCAGCTGAACTTGAGCTATTGCCTAAACGACCGTCGGTTTGCAAACCCCAGCAGGCCAGGGTTCCATCGCTGGCTAATGCGCAGGTGTGTGCCGCACCCGTGGTGACTGCAGAAATCGTTTTTCCAGACAACGGAGTCGACGCAGTAGTCACTGCCGTAGGCACTAGGTGATCGCCGCTAGTGGCTCCGTCACCTATTTGCCCATTGGAGTCATCCCCCCAACAAGCCAAAATTGCATCTGCGGTCAAGGCGCAGGTATGCGAGCCGTTGACGCTGAGCTGAGTGATGGTCTTGCCCGACAACGGCGTTCCTGTTGTGGTGATCGCGGTAGGAAGCGACCGTGCAGTGGTGGAGTTGATTCCCAACTGGCCGTGATTGTTCGAACCCCAACACGCAACGTCACCATCGCTGGTCAGTGCACAGCTGTGGTCTCCACCAGTGACGACCGTGGTGACCGTCTTGCCTGACAAGGCTGATGCCGCAGCCAACGCAGGGGGGTCAGGAAGGAACGCAAATACGGCTGCGCCACCGGCGACCAACAAGGTCAGTAGGGCGACAAGTCGAATGACGTTTCGGCGGCCTCGACGAGGTTTTGCACTGGGCACAGTGACGGCACCCGTGGCATCGTTCTTAGCCATCAGCCCTCACCTCCCCCAGGTTGTGACGATCCTCTGGCCACTAGGCACAAAACCACCGTCATCCACAGGCTACTTAGGCGTAGCCCATACATCATTATTCGGTGTTCTGCACCCCTTTTCTACAAATGGGGTCAGTCGTTGCCACTTCGCAACCTTGCGCACGATAGGAAACTCGTGCCTCACCCGTCTCGCGGGGGCAGTTACAGCTTGGAAAGTTTGGTGAAAGGGCTGACGATTCGCCTTTGGTGGGAGCCGAAATTGACCGTTACGGCGATCGCTGGCTCAACATTGGTGACAATTCCCAGGCCGTGGGAGTCGTGGGACACCCGCTCATTGAGTTCAAACACCTTGGCCTCGACAGGCACCCGATTGTTGTTGAACGGACTGCTGGGCAATTCACGGGCGCTCATGGAGTCATCACTTGTTCAGTATGACCCCGGTAGCCAGAGGTGTTCTCGTTGGGGCATCCCTAGCCAATTTGGGGAACTGATGGTCCCCGTTAGTCCAGGTAGTCGCGCAGGACCTGCGAACGCGACGGGTGGCGCAGCTTCGACATTGTCTTGGATTCAATCTGGCGAATGCGCTCACGAGTAACGCCATAAACCTTGCCGATTTCGTCCAACGTCTTGGGCTGACCATCGGTCAAACCAAAGCGCATGGACACCACACCGGCTTCGCGCTCGGACAAGGTGTCGAGCACCGAATGCAACTGCTCTTGCAGCAACGTGAACGACACTGCGTCCGCGGGAACAACAGCTTCGGAGTCTTCGATCAGGTCACCGAATTCGCTGTCGCCGTCTTCACCCAGCGGCGTGTGCAAGGAGATCGGTTCGCGACCGTACTTTTGAACTTCGACCACCTTTTCTGGTGTCATGTCGAGTTCGCGCGCGAGTTCTTCAGGAGTGGGTTCGCGTCCCAAGTCCTGCAACATTTGACGCTGAACGCGAGCCAACTTGTTGATGACTTCCACCATGTGGACCGGGATACGAATCGTGCGGGCTTGGTCAGCCATCGCGCGCGTAATGGCCTGGCGAATCCACCAGGTCGCATACGTGGAGAACTTGTAACCCTTGGTGTAGTCGAACTTTTCGACCGCGCGGATTAACCCTAAGTTGCCCTCTTGAATCAGGTCAAGGAAGAGCATGCCGCGACCTGTGTAACGCTTGGCAAGAGAGACCACCAAACGTAGGTTGGCTTCGAGCAGGTGGTTCTTCGCCCGGCGACCGTCCTCGGCAATCCACTCGAGGTCCTTCTTCATGCGGGCCGCGATCTTCTTGGAGTTGTCCAGGATTTCCTCAGCGAAAAGGCCTGCCTCAATGCGCTTGGCCAACGACACTTCCTGCTCGGCGTTGAGCAGCGGAACCTTGCCGATCAGCTTGAGGTAGTCCTTAACGGGGTCAGCGGTTGCACCAGCGACCTGCACGGTTTGAACCGGCTCATCAGTGTCGTCATTGCTGGACAAAACGAAGCCTTGATCCTCAGGGACCTCTTCGACTTTGCTCTTCTTGTCCTTCAACTCATCAGCGTCGCCGCCATCTTTTTCGACCTCTTCGATGACAGTTTCAGTCGTAACCGTCAAAGAGTCAGCAACGATTTCAGCAAGTTCGGGGTCTTCTAAGTCTTCGGGATCAAGGTCTGGCAAATCCAGGTCGCCAACCTTGGGGGCGTCCTTGCCGCCAGCCTTAGCCGTTGCCTTGCTGGCAGGTGCTGCCTTCTTGGCGGGGGCGGCTTTCTTAGCCGGGGCGGCTTTCTTTGCCACAGCTTTCTTGACGGGGACTGCCTTTTTCGCAGGAGCCTTCTTGGCAACGGCCTTTTTCGCAGGAGCCTTCTTGGCAACGGCCTTTTTCGCGGGAGCCGCCTTCTTTGCGGGTGCGGCCTTTTTCGCAGGGGCTTTCTTCGCGACAGCCTT
>CAMCVY010000036.1 GCA_945881995.1 Bifidobacterium breve
GTGCCCAAGTTAACGGTCGTTTCATTGCTGTTGGTGTTCGCCGTTCCCACAACCGGGGCGCTAGCCGAGCTGGTGCTCGAACCAGAGGTGGCTGCAGCATTGACGTAAACGCGCTGGGTCAGGTTGCCCTGAAGAACCGACACGTTCACGTTCTGCTTGGTGTTACATCCAGCACCACCAGTGGAGTCGCCGGTGTAGGCGATGCAACGATCTTGGTTAACCGTGAATCCAGTAGCTGCACGTGAATTCTCGTTAGCAATGGCGTTGCCCAATCCCTGTTTTGCCGTAATCGCGATCGTCGCGACGTCCTGAACGACGAATCCACCAACAGAGAATGCACCTGTTGTTAGTGCCGCAGCAGTAACGGGTGAATCCGTGCTATTGGCAGTCGGGTATGTTCCACCACCACCGCCGCCAACGAACGGAGTAACACCGTTGGTGGCACCGCGAGCAGTAACTGTTTGCAGCGGGTTCCAATTTGAACCACTAATGGTGACTACGGTTCCAGGGCCACCAGATGCTGGGCTAGCGCTAACAGATGCGGTTCCGAGGATCAGAACAGGAACCAACGCAGTTTTTGCAGCCGCAGTTTGAACGATCTTAATCGATCGCAGGCCGGTAGTGAGAGTGGCGAAAGGAGAACCAATGCTGACTCGACGGATGTTGACAGTTCCAACTAACGTGCCGCCGGCTGAAGTCGTCAAATCGTTATCAACAATGGTGTCAGACCCGCTTGGGGTATCACACGTAGTGCCCGCAGAGTTGCAGAACTGTGCGGTGAAGTCACCTGACACAGCATCTGCAAGCCAAATGGTACCGCTCAAAGCGATGTTCGTGACGCCACCATTTGCGTATCCGGTGAACGGAGGCAGTGGAATTCGTGCCGCTTGAACTCCCGCATCTTGGCCAGTAGAGGTCAAAATCGTTCCATTAGGACCAGTGATCGTGAAGGCCTGAACAGCGACGCTTGAGTTAACTGGCGCCGTCCGAGCTAGACCGTCTGCGGATGTGCAAGAACCGTTACCGCACGTTGCAATCTGACTGGTTTCGGAGACGTAGTAGTCAGCATTGTTGGCAGTACCAGCACACACAGTCTCACCAGCGAGCGGGCCAGAACCATCCATGTCTCCTTGGTCGTCAAAGAAGATCTGCTTCAACGAGATGGATGCTGCCCCGTTGCCGGAAGCGGTGTAGACACCGGTCGTTGTAAACCCACCTAGGTTGGAAAATGAGCCAACTGAGCTGGCTGGGTAGTTGCACGTAAGTCCAGCGGATCGCATCGTTACCGTGGCCGTTTGTGCGCCGGTGACACTAACTGTGGAACGGACAACTTGACCGTTTGCACTCACCGCAACAGGACCCGTGGCAGGCCCGCTGGTCGCCAAGAGAGTGACGGTGACTGACTGACCCGCATTGGGGTCGGACGGAGACTGGCTCAATTGTAAACCCGCGAAAGTCGTGGAGTTATTGGATGTTGGGGCAGCTGTAGTAGGTGTGTTGCTCAGGTACAAAGACCCCTTCAACGTGACGCTCGCGGGTCCATAAGCATTGGCTAGGCCCTGAAGCCCTGCCACACCAACAGCGGCGACAACCAGAGCCGCAGCTCCAGCCATAAAACGCGTGTTTCGATTCATGATTCCCTTCCCCTCAGAAGGTGTGCGTCCGCTCCGGGTGGAGCGGGATAACCGCATCGGATTCGATTCGCTGGTGCACACTGCGCACTTTTGATACGAGTTCCACGTCGTACTGTCCGACGTTGCGCACGAGTGGTCAACGAGTTCGACATCGATGCACCGCATTTGTAATGAGGGGCTTTGTCTATGCACTCTTGTCAATGGATTTACAGTCACTAACCAAAGTTGCATGAGTATCGCAATCCATTGCACTCATGCACTAATACACATATCTAACGCACGCGAATGGCATCACTGATCGTTCGCGATTTGCACGGTCAATGAATTACTGTGTTTATTGCATGCGGTGCACGCGGTGAATGGGCATTAAATTTCGCAGGAAAAGTCACTTATTCATGGCCTGCGGTTCGACTGGTTCGAGAACGAGGCGTAATTTGCGTACAAAGCGCGGTCAGCATCCACGATTACGCAATGGTGCTGACACCTTTTACCTTCGCGCTTGCCCGATCGGGCTCGCGGATAGGGCGGATTCAGGCACGAAACCGCGTTTGACAGGGTAGGCCCATGACTATTCGATCTGCTCGTGCCATCAAGTCTGTTTCCGCCCTCATCGGCGCCATCGTGCTCACCGCTGCCCTGGCCGCCTGTGGTGGCACCAGTTACGACGCATCAGCAAAGCCCACGATCAACGACGAGGAAGCCACGACCCAGGTCACGCGCTTGTTTGAGGGCGTGTTGAAGAAGAACCAAGCGGATTTGCAAAAGTTCTTGGCACCGAACTTCGTGCAACAACGCACGACCGGTGTTGGCATTAACAAAGAGGACTACATCAACGGATTACCTGACTTGTATAGCTACAAGTTGTTGCCCGTGACTGGATTGCAGTACGGCGACACCTTGACGGCCACGTACCAAGCCAGCACGAACTTAATCGTTGATGGCAAGAAGTACCCCAAGGCACCGGTGCCGTTCTTGACCACGTTTGTTCGCACCAATGGCGAATGGCACTTGGTTTCCAACGGCAACTTCGGCATCACCAAGAGCTAGTCGCGACAACGAGGTTACGAACACTCATGGGATTTGATGCCGGTCTAGTTGCCGCTGCAACACTGCAGCGCGCAACCGGACTTGACCCCACGACGTGCTCGGCCAGCGATGCCACACATCAACTCCAGTTGGCACACGTCTTGCTCGATGGTGGCTACGACGGTGTGGCCACGGTCGAAGAGGCCATCGCTGGCGGGGACCACGGATTAGGCACGTTTGACCGCCTGGACGGCGAAATGATCGTCCTCGATGGCGATCCGTGGCAGGTCAACTGGCAAGGCATCGCCTCCATCATGCCGCCGGAAACGCGCACCCCGTTTGTGATTGTTTCCACCATGCATGCTCCGCGCACCCAGCGCTTGCAGGACGTGACCTGGGATGACATGGCGCTGGCGATTGAATCGCTCGTTGATGATCCCGGCGCGATTATTACGGTGCGCATTGAGGGCGAGTTTGATCATGCGCTCACCCGCAGTGTGCCGCCACAGGATCGACCGTACAGACCGTACAAGGAAGTGTGTGTCTCGGACGAAGTGCGGTGGACACATGATCCCTTCGGTGGCGTGATGATTGGCTTTCGCTTCCCCGACCTTGAGCCCGGCAGCACGATCCCTGGTTTGCACTTGCACGCACTCAATCACGAACGCACCACCGGTGGTCATGTGCACGAGTTGCACATCAACGACGCGGTGTTAAGCGTGGGCATTAGTCGCGACGTGGTGATGCACCTGCCTGAGCGCACCATGACCGACTTGCTCGAAACTCCCCCAGCTATTCGCCTGATTCAGCGCCAACTCTTGCGCAAAGGTCCGCGCAAGATTGACCAGCTCGCCGCGGACTTGTCAATCTCTCCCGAGCAGGCCCAAGACCACATCGACTGGCTCTTTGACCGCGGATTTGTCACCAAGATTGAATTGCCCGGCTCCGAACCTGCGTGGAAGCCGACGTTGCATACCCACGCCACCAAAGACGGCGGCGCGATGGCGGCCATTTTGGACGCTCTCTAGGCACCAGCGTTTTCAGCCAGGACTGCCTCAAGCCTGTCTAGTCGGGGCTACCATTGGGGCGCGAGGGGAACTTGGGAGGGAGTGAGCATGGTTAATCTGCTGCCCCCTCCTGAGCCCACTCCATTATCTGCCGAGGATCGCTACCGGCTCTTGGCCGAAAACTCCAGCGACATCGTGTACCAAACCGCTGGACTCAACATCATTTGGATTTCCCCCTCGGTCACTACCGCGTTGGGTTGGGCAGAAGCCGACCTGATCGGACAGCCGGCACAAAAACTGGTCTCGGCCCATCAAGACTTGTCGTGGATCATCAGGAACCGGGTAGAACTCGAACAAGGTCTTGACGTGGCCCAGGAGATGCTGCTCACGGCCAAAAATGGCGATGAGCTCTGGTTTTCTGGGGTCGCTCACCCAGTGCACGGCGACGGGGGCGCCCTCGAAGGCTTCGTGGTCGGCATGCGCAACATCGACCAAAAAGTGCAGACCCGTAAGAGGCTCCAGGAATCGGAAGAAAAGTTCCGGGCCGCGATGGTCAACGCAGCCGTTGCGGTGGCCATCACGGACAAAGACGACAACATCCTCGAAGTCAACGAGGCGATGCTGACGTTCTTGGGGCGCTCCTTCGATGACATTCGTGGCAAAAAGATGGACGACTTTGCCACTCCCGAAGACGAAGAAAGTGATACCAAACTTTTCGATGAATTGATTTCGGGGCAACGCGACTTCTACCGAACGACCACCTCATCGACTCGGCCGGACGGGCTCATCTTCTTTGGCGACCTGAGCATCTCAGTGGTACGCGACGAGGATGGCGAAGTCCTATGGATCATCAACCAGATTCTGGATATCACTGAACAAACCGGTGTGCGCCAGCGGCTCATTCAATTAGCAACGATTGATCAAATGACCGGACTACTTAACCGATCCTCGATCGTTGACAAGCTCGATGCGAGCATCAAGGAAACTGTGAGTTGGGGCGGCAGCGTCGGAGTTCTCTTGATTGACCTTGACCGATTTCGCTCGGTCAACGACTCCCTAGGCCACGCTGCCGGAGATGAGCTCCTCAACGAAATTGCCGTTCGACTCCAACAAGCCGTGGGACTGCGCGCCACGGTGGGACGTTATGGCGGCGACGAGTTTCTCCTGATCGCACCAGGTGCATCTAACGAACGTGAAATGGCTGCCCTGATTGGCCAAGTCAATGCAGTGATCGGCCGAGAATTCGACATCGCAGGTCGTCGAATCGTCCTGACCGCATCTCTTGGTGCGTCTTTTTATTCTCCGCTGTCAAATGCGCAATCGTTGATCCAGGAAGCAGCAACCGCTCTGACGGAAGCAAAAAGACAAGGGCGCTCTCGGTTGCAAGTTTTTGACAACGTCTTGGCCAACGCAGCGGCCTACCGGCTTCAAGTAGAAGAAGAACTGCGTAAAGCTATCGCCAATCACGAGTTCGTGGTCTATTACCAACCCATCATCAAGCTCGCCACGTTTAAGCAAGTAGCTCAGGAAGCCCTCGTGCGTTGGGAGCACTCCACCGACGGCCTAACTGGTCCGGTCAGCTTTATTGAAATTGCTGAGGATTCGGGACTTATTGCCGGCATTGGGCGCCAAGTCCTGGAGCAAGTGTGTCGGGACATTCGCGACACCCCGACTCTGCGGGGCAAGGTTTCAGTCAACCTCTCAGCCGTGGAGTTGTCTGACCCCGAATGGCTCGATAACGCATTGAGGATCATCCGGGACGTAGGAATTGAGCCATCACGTTTGGTTTTCGAAATCACCGAAACCGCAGTTCTTGCTACTACCCGTGACGTCAAAACGGACTTAGCCATTTTGCGCAACCTCGGTGTGGGCATTCATGTGGACGACTTCGGCACCGGCTTTTCATCCATCTCGCTACTCCGAGACCTCCCGGTCACCGGAATAAAACTCGACCGCTCCTTCGTGGCCACCATGCTCAATCCCCATGGACAAGAAAAAGCGCTGGCCCGAGGCCTGTCCCTTTTGGCCCAATCGCTAGGACTTCCCGGCGTTGCCGAAGGAATCGAATCAGAAGAACAAGCCATCGCGCTTCGCGACATGGGCTGGACCTACGGCCAGGGCTACTACTTTGGCCGACCAGCACCGCTGAACAACGTGGCTAACTAGTAACAACCCACGATCGTCGCGGCCAGTACGTCCATTGATCGCCGGATTTGCAAGCGCGTGTATTTCTTCGTTGAGACTTTGTTTAACACAATCGAGAACAACCGCGGTTTGCCATCAGCGGCCACAGCGATACCCGACAGTGACAACACCCCAGTTAGCGATCCGGTTTTGGCAAAAACTTTCCCAGCCGCGCACTTTGATGGCCTGGTCGTATACCTCTTGTTGCTGGCCTTCAACGTCCCAGTCCGACCCGCAACGGGGAGGCCAGATTGAATTCCTGTAAAAGCTGGATTGCCATTGGTGGCTACGCGCAAAATCGTGACTAAGGCTTTGGCCGACAAACGGTTCGCACGCGAGACACCGCTGCCATCAATAACTGATACACCAGCCATCGGCACACCCATGGCGGCTAACTGTGTTTGCGCGGCGGCCCGAACGCCTGCCCACGTAGCTGGTTGACCAATGGCTATTGCTGAATTGCGGGCCAAGGTTTCTGCAATGTTGTTATCGCTGACCAACAACATGCGATTGACCGCCGTTTGCAACGGTGCACCCACCACTTTGGTTACGTGCGTTCCAGCGGCACCTGTGGCTTGGCCCGCGTACGTTGCTGGGACCCCAGCCGCAACCAGCCGTTGCACAAAATACTTGGTAGCAAAGCGAGCAGGCGTTGACGTTGTGTGCCCATAAATCGACAAGGCATCGACCGGATTGACTTCCCCTGGAACGTAGGTCGACAGCCAGCCGCGTGGTGACGTGAACGGGGCAAAGCGCGAGTTATCAAACTTCACGCGCACAGATGTCATTGGCTCGGGTGAGGCCTTGAGGACATCGGCCGTGCGCTTCGCGAGGAGGTTGATACGCCCATAGGTCAGCATCGGATCACCCCCACCAACAATGACGATCGTGGATGGGTCAGTGGTGGCGATGACGCGGGTAGTCGAGGTGGAGGCTGGACCCAAGGTTTTCAAAGCGATGACTGCTGTGGCGAGCTTGAGGTTTGAGGCGGGAACTTGGCCCACTAGAGATTGCCGCGAATAAATCGTGGAGCGGGTTTGGGGATCAAAAACACGAACCGAAAAATCTTTTCCTAATCGAGGACTTCGCACTCGCTCAATGAGTTTGGCCTTGATCCGAGCATTGACCGTGGCACTAGAAATGCCCGTGGATGAACTAGGAGAGGGAGCAGGTGACGCCGTCGCGTTCGCCGCGGGCACCAGGGTTGCTGACCCAGCGAAGACAACACCCAGCAGGACGGTTGCCACCGTCGCCTGCATCGCGCGTGCCTTTTCCATGAACCCCAGTATCCAACGCGATGGAAATTGTGCACAAAATGGTCACGAAATGCCATCTAGATGGACCGTTCTGTTCCTTTCAGGACTCAGGGCTAGGTACAGTGATCCCCTACTCATCGCCCCCCTGGCTTAAGGATTGACGAACATGCCTTTCACCTTCGCTGCAGCAGTTTCCTCGCGCCCTTCACGCGTTGTACGTGTGACACAAATAGTTGCGACGGTAATTGCCTTGGCATTGATCACCGCTGGTTGCTCGAGCAACAACGATGGTGCGGCTGGTTCGGGATCTAGCGGTTCCGGTAACGCTGCCGGGCTGGACGACGCCTCACCCGGCGTAACCGCAACCACCATCAAAATCGGTTACTACGTGAGCGATCTTGGCACGGTGCGAGCGAGCCTAGGATTTAGTAACCCCGACTACGGCGATGTAGCCAAACTGATTCAGGCCGATGTTGCCTACATCAACGCCAATGGTGGCATCGGCGGACGCCAGATCATTCCCGTCATTAAGACCTACGACTCAAGCCTAGACGCCCCCGAATATGCCGAATCATTCTGCAACGCCTTTACGCAGGACGAACAAGTCTTCGCCGTGGTCTTTGAAGGACAGCTGCAAAACAATGTGCGCCCGTGCTACGCAACGCGCAAGACCATCATGATTGACCAGGGTTTGCTGGCGAAAGACCAAACTGAATTTGAGCGCTTCGCCCCGTACTTGTGGTCAGCGACATTCCCTGAATACGGTGGTTTCCTCAAGACTCAACTGCAAACCCTGCAAAACGAAGGCTGGCTAGCCGGTGCCAAGGGTGTTTCAATCATCGGGATCGATAACGACGTAGCCCGTCGCCAAATTGACCAAAGTGTGATTCCATTCCTTGCCTCAGTTGGCGTCACCAACACCCAGAAGTTCTTTATTGACACCTCAAACATTGGATCTCTCGGTGCTGGCTCATCGACAGCATTGACTGGAACTGCCAATGCCGGCCTGGACCGCGTCATCGTCGTTGGTGGTGCGCGCATCTTGCCCATCGCCGTCACGACGTCTGAAGCAAACGACCTCGTTAACGTGAAATGGGCTGTCTCAAGTTATGACAGTCCGCTTTTCTTGCAGGACAACCCCACTACCGTCGTAGCTGCAACCCTGGACGGCATGATCGGTCTTGGCGCCTTGCCAGATGGTGACATCCGTGACGATCCCACCCTGCCGTTCCCCAACCCAGCAAATCCTCAGGAAGTGCTGTGCAAGCAACTCATCGACAACTCTGGCGCTGGCCCCAAGACGGGGCTTCGCACTGACTACAAGTCGGGCTTCATGCACTGCGATGGAACATTCTTCCTCAAGGCCGTGATTGACCGGGCACCAAAGAACTTGACAGCCGGTGCCTTCCGCGATGCAGCCTTTGGCCTTGGTTCGGGCTTCCGATCCTCTCAAACTTTCGGGTCGCTGATGATTCCTGGCAAGTACACACCGACAAACACTGGGCGCGCGCTGTTCTTCGACACCGCTTGTGACAACCCGATTACTAAGACCAAGGGTTGCTTCCGGTACCGCGGTGGAGACGTTCCGCTTAGTTAAAGCTTCGCGCTTGAGCCACTACCCAGTTGACCGGTTTATAACCAGTGAACTGGGTAGTGGTGTGATGGCGTGGAAAACGCGTTATTGATTACGACTGCAACAGCTACCAGGATTGCCATGCCCACAAAGATGGGTATGAGCACGTACCAGTAGCCCAGGTTCGTTACGGCTGTACCGCCAATGACGGCAAATACCGCGGTAGCGCCCGCTGGTGGGTGGACTGCATGCAGGAACAGCATCACGATGATGGCCGTCGCCAGCCCAAGTGCGATGGCAAGGATTTGATGCTGTCCGACCAATTTGAATGCGGTTACTCCGCAGATCGCAGCGATGACATGGCCGCCTAGGACGTTTCGAGGTTGCGCAAATTCAGCGCGGGGAGCACCGAACAGCAACACAATGGTTGATCCAAACGAGGTGACGATAAACAGGTTCGTTGCCCATGACCAGTTGAAGTAGTAGTTCGGAAGCGCCAGAACTGCCACCGAGATAACCACGGCAACCCAGGTGCGCGCCAAAATCCACGACCGCGGTCGCTGCCGCTTCGGGGCTGGCACTCCGCGCATGCGCTGGAAATAGCTCGTGGATGTCGGCTGGGAATCACTCACGCCGGCACATTACCGCGCCGGTCAGGTCCGCTCCTCCACCCGCGCGCTGGGCAAGCGGGGAAATTCAAGTACAGCCACTGGACGAGCAGGATCACAGTCAAGACGTAGTTAGAAGACCGTGGGCAACTACAGTGGGATGTATTCAGCCCTACCCCGAGGCGAGGAGCCCCCATGTCTGGCACCGATGAGCAAGTCCCCGCACCTGCGCCACCTGAAGACGAGCTCAAACGCCGCTTTCGCGAAGCACTCGAGCGCAAGAACGCAGGGGGCGCGACCGGCTCGCGTGGCGAGAACGGCACCGACACCGACAACGACACAGCTGGTCCCAAAGCCCACGATGGACGCAGCCCCGCCAAGTCCCAACGCACGTTCCGGCGCAAGAGCGGCGGCTAGTCACCGATAGGTGGCCATGACGCCGCTAACGGCCACCTCGCAGCTGCTCCAGCCTGGCGAATTTCAGGCATCTCCGCGAGCCAGGGCAGCACCGGCTCCCAGCGCTGCAAGTTTTGCTTCTGCCACATCTTTATGCATGGGGGCCATCCCACAGTTGGTCGCGGCGATGATGTGCTCAACAGGAACATACTTCGAAGCCAACTCGATGGTCTGGGCCACTTGCTCGGGCGTCTCCACTTCGTCGCTACCAACGTCAATAACGCCAACCATGACGTCCTTACCCACGAGCAACGACATCAGCTCCGGCGGGACCTGGGAACGAAAGAACTCCACACTCACTTGATCAATTGAGCTGGCACTGATGGCGGGAAACACCTCTTCGTACTGGCGCCACTCCTGACCCAGCGACTTTTTCCACGTGGCGTTGGCTTCAATTCCGTAGCCGTAACAGATATGGACGGCCGTCACGCAGGTCAAACCGCGCGCCGCTCGCTCCAAAGCTTCGATTCCCCACTCAGCAACTTCACTGGTGTAAACGTTGAACGCAGGTTCGTCGAACTGGATGACATCAATGCCGTCAGCTTCCAGGCCGCGTGCTTCCTCATTCAACAGATCGGCGAATGCCATCGCCATCGCCACGCGATCTCCGTAGTAGCGATCAGCGACGGTGTCGACGATGGTCATAGGGCCCGGCAGCGTGAACTTGGTGCGCCGGTCCGTGTGGGCGGTCATCGCGGTCGCCTCACGTTGATGCACACGCCCCTTGAGAGTCAACGGCGCGATAACTTGAGGCACCTGAGCTTCGTAGCGGTTGTTCCGAATCCCCATCGTCACTTTGTTTTCCGTGTCGATGCCATCGACCTGTTCGAGGAAACCGTGCACGAAGTGCTGCCGCGCTTGCTCGCCGTCACCAACGACGTCGATACCGGCATCCTCCTGCAACTTGATCCACAAGAGGGTGGCATCGATCTTCGCCTGCTCAAGTTCAACGCCATCAACGCGCCAAGGCGCCCACAACTTGTTCGTCTCAGCCAACCAGCTCGGCTTGGGCAAACTGCCTGCGATCGCGCTGGGAAACAAGCGTGTCACTTCTGTCCCCTACTACCTCTCGTCGAGACTTCGCAGCGCTGGGCGCGAAATGCAATATGCTATGAACTTGGTAGACCTTATGGCCCAATGTTAAGAGACGTCTGCGAGGGTGCCGACCTCCGAATTACTGCGAACGAACCGGCCGTCGGGCGACATAGTCTGATGTTGGTCTAGCTAGCGATAACAAGGCTTTCCTGTTGTTTCATATCGGTTTGTGTCGTGTGATATCTGTCGATGTTGCATTAGAGGCAATGTGCAACATATAATAATGATCAGTTAAGGGGAGTACCTCGCAAACGCACCTTCGTCAATACGGATAGAAATATCCCGGAGTTGCGACCATATTGTGGTTGAGGGAGACCTTGGCGTCATTGGCCCCTTTAACGAATAGGTTTTCACAATGGATGTAACACTGCTTACTTGGATTCTTGTTCTTGGCGCGATCATTGCATTTATTGCTATCGACCTGTTCACCGTTAGCCGCAAACCTCACGACGTAATGTTTAAAGAAGCTGCTCTCTGGTCCATTTTTTACATCGGTATAGCAATCGCATT
>CAMCVY010000037.1 GCA_945881995.1 Bifidobacterium breve
TGGTCATGCGTTAGGCGCAGGAGATCACCGCCCCTCAGCAGATAGGCGCGTGAATCCCCTACGTGGACCAGGCCCACCCGTGAACCGGACCACAACAGTGCAGTCAGTGTGGTCCCCATTCCATCTAACTCTTGATCGGCATTGATCGAACTTGTGAGTAGCGACTCGGCTTGTGCAACGGACGCGGCCAGAGCATCGAGAAGGTCGCCGCCCAAGTCGTCATCATCGAGAGCAGCCAGAGAGGACACGACAATCGATGAAGCGACTTCACCAGCTGCCGCGCCACCCATGCCGTCCGCTACCACTAAGAGACGTGGTCCGGCATACCCAGAGTCTTCGTTGCCGGTTCGTACCAAGCCGATATCTGAGTGAGCTGCGTAACGCAGTGAGAGAGGCATACCTACCGCCTCAACTCAAGGACGGTCTTGCCAATGCGGATGGGCACGCCCAACCCAGCCAGGACTGGTCCGCTCACGCGCTGGCGATCGAGGTAGGTCCCATTGGTTGAACCCAGATCTTCCACACTCCAGCGCCCCCGTGCATCGGGCGCGATGCGCGCGTGACGATGCGATACGTAGTCATCGTCTAGGACGATCGTCGAATCCGGAGCGCGTCCAATGGAGACGGGCTGGTCGCTCAACGGAACGCTGGTGCCCGACAGGACGCCTTCAGTGATCACCAGTTTTCGCGGAGTTTTACCGTTCTTGCCCACGGAACGCGTATCAGGTGCGCGATTGGTCTGAGGTCGGATAGGTCCTCGCGCCCCCATCGTGGGAGCTCGAAGGTCACTGCGCAACACACTGAGAGCAAAAAACACAAATACCCACAACAGCCCGAGAAATGCGAGCCTGATGAGGGTGAGGGTCAGAGTGGACACTTAACCGCTCCGGAACACCATGAGAGTCGAACCCATGCGAATCTCAGCGCCATCGGTCAGGGCGCGTTCGCCGATGCGCTCACCAGCAACCAAGGTGCCGTTGGTTGAAGCAAGGTCAATGATGGAAAAACCTGATTCGCTGTGCCGGATCTCCGCATGGTGGCGGGAGATCCCTGGATCATCAATGCGAATACCAGCATCGGATCCGCGTCCGATCGTCACCACGGATGCGGTCAAGGGAAACCCAGTGTCATTGATCACCAGACGCGCATTGGTGGTGAGTGCGGGTTCTGGTACCTGTGGGGCTGCCGGTTGTGGTGATGTGGCTGGTCCCGTGAGGAGGGGTTGGCGAACCTGTGGCTGGGCCACCACCCCAGCCTGGGAAGCGCTGGAGACACGAAAGAGGCCGGTGCCCAGGTCGCTCACGCGAACCATGGTGACTTCAACAGGACCGATCAAGGTGTATCCCTGAGCCTGTGCATGTTCGGTGACCATGGCCGAGAATTCGGCGTTGAGGGCCTGGGCGTAGGGGGTCAGCCGTTCGTGGTCGTTGGCACCGAGCTCGACGGTAAATACGTTGGGGGCCATCGTGGACTCCCGGCTCACAACAGCAGCTTGGTCATCGAGTTCGCGCTGCAGTGCAGCAGCCACTTCAACAGGCTGGACTTCGGAGCGAAAAGCTCGAGCGAAGGCACCATTCACGAGCTGGTCGAGCCGGCCTTCAAAGCGTTGGAGGACGCCCACAAACCCTCCCGAACTAGTGCCGATCCCCTGCGTGTGCCTGAGGGTTTGATCGTACTGCGAAACCCTGATTCTCTTGCGTGTTAGCCTGTCGGGCGCTCGCGCGAGTGGCGGAATAGGCAGACGCGCTGGATTCAGGTTCCAGTGCCCGAAAGGGTGTGGGGGTTCAACTCCCCCCTCGCGCACCAAGTATGTTCAGCACAGCGTCCAATGCACAGCGTCCAATGTCAGGAGAGATCAATGACCACCGTTGTTTCGGTTCACTCGTTCCGTGGCGGAACAGGCAAGAGCAACACCACCTCGAACCTGGCTGGTCAATTGGCTGCATCGGGCGCGCGCGTTGCTGTTGTTGACACTGACAACCAAAGCCCGGGCATTCACGTCCTGTTTGGTTTTGAAGACGACCTGACCAACACCTTGAACGATTACCTGTGGGGCACCATCCCGATTCAGGATGCCGCCCACGAGATCACCGATCGCATTGCCGCAACAACGACGGTGGAAGAAGGCGGTGCGCTGTACCTGGTGCCATCAAGCATGAAGACCGGTGACATCGCTCGGGTCCTTCGCGAAGGCTATGACGTAGGCACTCTCAATGACGGATTCCGCGAGTTGGCCAAGGGATTGAACTTGGACTACTTGCTCATTGACACGCACCCAGGGTTGAACGAAGAGACTTTGCTGTCGATCACGATCAGCGACATTTTGTTGTTGATCCTGCGCCCTGACCGCCAGGACTTCCAAGGCACCGCAGTCACCGTTGACGTCGCGAACAAGCTGGGTGTACCCAATCTGTTCCTCATCGTCAATAAGGTGCCTTCGGGTATTAGTGCAGCTGACCTTGAGGCCCAAATGCTGGAGGCCTACGGCGAAAAGACCGCTGCCGTCCTGCCCCTGTCCGAAGAAGTCGTGCAGAACGCGTCCAAGGGACTGTTCTCCTTGACGAGCCCAGACAACGCTTGGTCGGCTCAGATCCGCCGCATCGCGGAAACCGTTAAGGGCGTCAACTAACTAGCTCCTAGTTTCGGAGCTTAGATTTTCGCGGCTTAGTTAGTCGAACTTCTTCTTCCGCATTTCCGCTGCCTTGGCGGCGAGGTCTTGGAAGAATTCAGACTCGGTGATTTCGCCGATGTCCTTTGCCAGTTTGCTGCGGTCAATAACCACCTTCAAGCTAGCCACTTGCTCACGCAGTTTGCGTTCACGTTCGACCAGGTCAACGCCCATGCGTTGGAAGGCTCGAGCAAGATCGCCGACCTCGTCGGTGCGACTGGCAGCGGCATCCAAGTCGCTTGGATTGAATTTGTCTTCGGACAAGTCGCGCGCAGCCTTGGTGACGCTTTCCACCGGTCCGGTGATGCGACGACTAATTAGGATTCCTGCTGTCAGACCGATGAGCAACAAGAACACTTGTAGGAGTGCCTGTTGAATAGCTAGGTTGCGACCTGGCGCTGTAAGGTCCTGCTGCGGAACAGCTGAAACTAAGACCCAGTTCAACGGGTTGTAGGAGGAAACGTTCAGCACCCAATCTTGTTTGGTATTTCCTTGTAACGTCACACTCTTGTTGAGTTCAACGATGGTGCCGTCCTTCTTGGGCACCGACGCCTCAATGACCTTGACCGATTCCTTCCCGGCGGGAGTCTTGGCTAGGGCGGTTAAGTCCTTGCCTTTGGGCGCCACGACTACGTTGCCCTTTTTGTCCAGCACGAAGAACAGGCCGCCTCCGCTGAAGGTGACTGCGCCGAATTGATCGCTCAGGGTCTTACGTACAGCTGCTCGGCGGCTATCCGCCTCAGCCTGGATGTCGTCGATGTAAACGCCGGTACCGACCAACCAGTCCCACGGCTTGTAGTTGAAGACGTAACTAATCTTCGGAATTGGCTTAGGAGCGCCCAACTTGGTGAAGTTGTAGTTGTAGTACCCACTGCCCTTCGCGTCGGTAAGTTTTTGCATTCCGCGAAGAATGTAGGAGCCGTCAGCGTCCTTGAGGTCTCGTAAGTTCTTGCCCTCAAATCGAGGATCGGGGTGCGAGATCGCGGTAAGCGCGCGGTTATAAGTAAAGAAGTAGTACTCATCTCCGTAGCGGATGGTCTTCAAGTAGAGCAAGGCCTGAGCTTGTGCGTCGGCCAACGATATTTGGCCAGCCTTCACGGCAGCGTTGAGTGCATCAAGGGCGGTGACGACAGCGTTGCTCTGGTCTCTTAGTTGGTTCTTTCGGCTGGCAATAGCAGCTTCTTCGTAAGCGATGACGTTCTTGTTGGCAACCGAGATGGTGTCTGTGACCGACTTGTGAACGTTGGTTACGGATTCCGTTGATTGCTGGGAGTAGGTCCGTTGCACGGAGCGAACGGAGAACACGGTGGTGGCGATTGCGGATCCAATGAGCAGGACCGCGATCAGCAGGGCGATGCGGTAGCTCAGCCGGGCCCAGCGCGAGCGATTGGCTTTACGGGTTACGGTCGTGGCTGGCTCAGCGGAAGTCATGGCGTAAGGATAGGGGGATTACCCGCGACCGTTGGCGTTTAGGGCAGGAAATGCAGGCGATTTAGAAGTCGCCGAGGCGGTCGAGCAAATCTCTGCTTCCGGCCTTGACCGAACGCTTTTGCACCACGGCTAATTGGTCGCCGGAAACGCGGAGCGCGCCATCGTTGGTGAGCAGGGCAATCGCGGAGTCAATCTGTTCCGAGTCAACGTCGCTCAGCCGCCTCTTGAGTTCCTCAGCACTACATGAACCATCACGTAGCAAAGCGCTGACGATGCGACGCTCGACCGGAGTGCGATCGAGGAGGCCAGTGAGCCCGGCTGAGATGGCGTCGCGACTCAATGAGCGCAGCACGCAATCGTCGAGAGCTGTGGCGCTTTCGGCGCGCCGCTCCCCCGTTGTCAAGCGCAGGTCGCCAATGTGATTTCCAGGACCCATGACCGCCACTCGATTCAGTGATCCGTCCGGGTTGGTCGTGGAAATTTCGACTCGACCGGCAATAGTGAAGTAGATGCGGTCGGCCGCTTCACCTTGTCGGTAGACGGCGTCGCCAGCTGAGTATCGCTCGGTAACGAGTCGGGTATGCAGTCCACCGATGTTCTCCTCGGAAATCCCCAGCACACTGAGGTCAACTTCCTCGAAGTTCAGGCGTTGTTCCCATAGTTGGGTGTAAGCGGGCTCCTTGGCGAGCAGATCCTTGTGCGTCCCGAGACTGATTCCACCCTGGTGAGCGAAAGCCACGACATCAACGCTGGCAGCAACCTCAGGGTGACGAATGCACAAAATCGTGGTCTTGAAGTGTCCGTCACGAATGAGGTTGATCAGGGGAAGAGCGGTGTCAGCGTCATTGAGCGCGAACAACGAGCCGATGAGGAGCGCCTCGGGCTTAGCAAGTAGCGCAATGGCTAGGGACAGCCGTTGGCGTTCGGCGCGGCTCAAGCGCGACGAGCCGGGACCAAGCCGATCGTGAAGTCCACCTTCGAATTCTAGTAAGTGGGTTAAGCCGACTTTGGCCAAGAGGTCAAGGGAGTTTGCCGTGGTCACGTCAGGCTTAACGGCGGATAGCTGTTCAAGGACGGAGGCATTGAAAGCAACGGATTCCACTGGCACGTACCACACGTTGGGATTGACCCCGGGCATTCGAACGTCCTGGCCATCGAAGAGCACTCGGCCGGCCGCTGGGTTTTCACTACCGCAAAGCAAGGACAACAACTCATCCGGTTCCGTACCGGGAGGGGTGACTAGACCAACGATGCAATCAGTGGGGAAGCTGACGTTGACCGTGGAGAGCGTTACTCCAGAGTCGAATTCAAAGCCGAGATCGCGCAGCGCCAAGCCGAGTTCGCCGGGAGAATCCTCAGATTGAGGA
Source organism: Bifidobacterium breve (assembly GCA_945881995.1). Lineage (GTDB taxonomy): Bacteria > Actinomycetota > Actinomycetes > UBA12327 > UBA12327 > AcAMD-2. The sequence goes on from CAMCVY010000037.1 coordinate 5,467, forward strand.
ACGTCGATTCGATCGGTACCGAGCAAGATCATGTCTACTCGACGGGTGCTTACGACGCCTTGTTGCACCGCTCGAACCCAGGCGGGCAAGACCTCGAGACCCTTCACCACACCTTCGATATAGAGCAGGGACGCCGCAACAATCGCGAGGGTGTTTTCGTCGGAATTCAACGCGGTAATCAACACGACGACGAGGCCCACTAGTCCAGCTGCGTTGGCGCTCACTACTAGCTGGGCGAGCTTGATCCCTTGCAGCTCGGATTTTTGGGCGAGCCGGGCGGTCATCTTGCCAAAGCGCCCTTGCTGCCATTTCCCCAAATGGAGACCAGCCACCACGTGAGCCGCGGTAATTGATTCATCAACTGTTTCGCCAACCCGGCTGCTGGCGTCAAGCCGATCGCGGTCAACGATCAGCATGGATCGGCCAATGATTGATCGCAAGATCAAGAATGCTCCGGCCGCTAAGGTCATAGCGAGTCCGGTTTTTGGCTCCAGCCAAGTCAAGATGATCAGGCTTTGCGCAATACGGATGAGAGCGGGGATACCTTCAACGATGGTCTTTTCTAACGCTTCGCTGATCCGGTCAACATCTGACGTGTGTCGGCTTACCACGGATGAGCGAACGAGTCCTTCCTGGCGAAGTGCCTTGCCCTTCAGGGTCTTTTCAAAAATCCGGTTACGTAGGGAGGTGCTCGCCAACGTGGCAACGTGGTGACCACCTCGGTGTGACACATAAGTAGCAATAAGTTGCAGGACTATCAAGGCGACCAAAACGTAGAGCTCGTTGCTCGGGTTTTCACCTTCGTGGAGTAGATGTTCCACTCGCAGTGGAATGATCGCTTGGCATGCCAAGACAGTGGCCGTTGAGACCACGGTGACAGTCAGAAGGACTTTCATACCCCGTAGATCCGGTCGCGTCCAGCGCAGAATGGGAAAGAAGCCACTTCGCCTCATGATCAGCGGCGCATGGTTCATTTGGGGGACGGATTCCACGTACCTATTGTGAGGGATAAGCGGGAACCCTTGCTCGCCGGTAGCCTGTAGGAATGAGGGCGCTTGGTGCTGTGGCTCTGGCCAGTGTTCTGGCCTTGACCGGCTGTGCCTCAGGTACTACCGCGACTCCAAGCCCACCAACGGCTCTTTCGGTAGGTACAACGGAGTTCTCGCCTAGCCAAAGAGCCAGTGTCAGCGTGGTCAAGGGGACAACTCTTGATGGCAAACAGCTGCAACTAGCCGATTACGCAGGCAAAGTCGTGGTGCTCAATGTGTGGGGTTCGTGGTGCTCCACCTGTCGCCAAGAGTCACCGGAGTTGGGACGCCTAGCGCGAAGCAAGGCTTTCAAGGATGTGCAGTTTGTGGGATTAGACGTTAAAGACGACAAAGCATCAGCCTCAAGTTTTGCCAGCTTTGCTGGTATGTCGTATCCCCACCTGTTTGATCCTCAAGCGCGCACGTTGGCTGACCTAAAAGTGGTGCCCCCATCAGCGATTCCCAGTACGTTAATCATTGATCGTTCGGGCAAGGTGGCCGTGCGCATTATTGGTGCGATCAACACCAAGGAGCTGACAGCAGCCGTGTTGCGCGAACTGAAGGCGTAGTCCGGCTGACATAAGGAGTCTGTGGTGGCGCGAAGCCCGCTTGATGATGGCGTCATCGCAGTCAAAGATTTCGAATCACTGGCTCGCGACAACGTAGCGCCCCACATCTGGAATTACCTCAGCGATGGAGCCGGCGATCAGCAGGCGCTGTTAGAAAACGAAGTTGCGTGGCAGGAGCCCTGGTTTGCCCCGAAGGTGATGACGGGGGTGACTCAGGTTGACACCACGGTGACGATCAATGGCCAGCACTTGCAGCACCCGATTTTGCTTGCACCTACCGCGATGGCGATGAGTTATCACCCCGATGGCGAAGCAGCAACGATGCGAGCCGCCGTTCGCACCGGGACCACGTACATCCAAAGCACACTCAGCGGTGTGCCCATTGAAGAGTTGGGAAAGATTGCTCGCGAGGGTGGCGGTGATTGGTGGTTCCAGGTCTATCTACATCGGGATCGCGCCTTCACGCAATCGCTGGTGGAAGCAGCGCTTGCCGCGGGTGCGAGTTCATTGGTGCTCACCGTGGACTCTCCGGCGTTGGGCGCGCGCGACAACGACCGTCGCCACGACTGGGGACAGATGCCTGACGACGGAATCTCGATGCATGAGCGCGTATTCAATCCGTTCCTGGATTCCGCCGTCGGGTGGAGCGACCTGCAATGGTTGCGTGATCTTGCTGGCGATGTTCCGGTGTGGGTGAAAGGAATCCTGCGCGCCGATGATGCGGTTGCCGCTATCGATCATGGGGCTGCCGGAGTGATGGTGTCCAATCATGGGGCGCGCAATCTTGACACGATCGTGCCGACTGCTGTTGCGCTCCCATCAATTGTTGAAGCCATGGATGGCCGTGCCCCCGTTGTGGTTGATGGTGGCATTCGGCGTGGCACCGATGTGTTGCGTGCTCTCGCACTCGGTGCGGATGCGGTCATGGTCGGTCGCCCCTACATCTGGGGTTTAGCTAGTCATGGCGAAGCAGGTGTGGCACATGTGGTGGAGATTCTTCGTGCTGAACTGCAGATGGCGATGGCACTAGTTGGTGTTGATTGCGTAGCGAGCGTCACGGAAGAGATTTTGTGGAGTTAACGATGCACTAATGCGTGAACGTGCAGGCATTTAGTCATCTGGGCGCCTTTGTGCAGGATTTGACCCGTGGCGTAAGGCACGATGTAAGCGTGCAACCCGTTGTTAGCCCTTCACGTGATGATAATTTCGTCGCTGCTGAAAGCGATGGGCTCGGTGGCCCGCTAGGAAAGCGCGCCCGGCTGAGTACGAGCCGGTGGACGCCGTTCATCGCAGGGATTTTGTTGTCAGGTGTGGTGTTCAGCATTGGCGTCATCATGCGCGGACCGTGCGCCGAATCAGGTTTTCAAGACGGCACGGTGTACGTCAAGATGTGTTACACCGACATCGGCAAACTCTATGTTGATCGCGGCCTTGACCGCGGGAATTTCCCTTACGCCTCACGACTCGATGGCACCGATTACGTTGAGTACCCGGTGTTGCAAGGACTGTTGATGTGGATTCCGACCAAAGTCATTGGCACCTCCGGCGACGTCAAGGCTCGCACCATTGAGTACTACGCCCTCTCCTCACTGTTGTTGTATGCGTTGTTGTTGTTGGCGATCTGGGCCACAGTGCAGTCCGCTGGTCGACGGCCGTGGGATGCCTTGATCTTGGCTGCAGCTCCATCTATCGCGTTGGTGGGAACGCTGAACTGGGACCTGCTTCCTGTTGCGTTGCTGGCGCTGGCCATTTTGGCCTGGAGTCGTGAGCGACCTTGGCTGTGTGGGGTGCTGATTGGGTTGGGGGCGGCCGCCAAGCTGTATCCGTTCCTGCTGTTAGTCGCGTTGTTTGTTCTGGCGGTACGCACCCGCCGATTCAGTGGCTTCACTCGAGCAACCCTGGGCGCTATTGGTGCGTGGGTTGCGGTGAACTTGCCCTTTGCATGGCTTTACCCCGAAGGGTGGCGCACGTTTTATGAGCTCTCGCGTGATCGCGGTTTCGATTTCGGTTCGGTGTGGTTGAGCTTGCGTTTCCTGGGGGTACCCGTCGACAAGGTGGACTCCAGCCAAGCTGTTGCGGGGTCCTTTGGACTCTTGGTCCTCGGTGTGATTGCTCTGAGTCTGTTTGCGCCGCGTAGGCCACGACTGGCTCAAGTCTTGCTACTGATCGTGATCGCCTTTGCTATTACCAACAAGGTGTATTCGCCGCAATTCGCGTTGTGGTTGTTGCCCCTGGTGGCATTAGCGCGACCACGCTGGCGTGATGTCTTGATTTGGCAATCAGGGCAAGCGATCTATTACGTCGGTGTGTGGTTGTGGTTAAACAAATTCACCGAAGCAGACCGATCCCTTGATGATCGCTCCTACGCGATCTTGATTTTGATCCAGATTGCATCGAGTGTGTACATTGCAGGTTTGGTGATTCGCGATATTTGGAAGCCGGAACAAGACCCTGTTCGTATGGATGGATCTGATGACCCGCAGGGTGGCGAATTTGATGGCCTTCCGGACCATGGTCGCGCCAGTGAGCCGGTCGTTGAGGTCTCCCGATGAGTGATGATGTCGCCGCGCAGCAAGTAGACCCGTCAGCAGACACGGTCTTTGTGTCAGCCGAGCGTGCGGATGAAACCAGTGCGTTGCCTGGCCCGTTGGCACGACTGACGAAGGCTGACCTATCAACCCTTCGTTGGTGGCTTGTCACGCGCGTTGCTGTCCTGATCGCAGTGAGTGCCTCGGCGTGGTTGCTGACCAGCGGCAAAGGTAAACCGTCTGGGATTTTCGCGCGGTGGGTGCAATGGGATGCAGTCAACTTCAATGTAATTGCGCAGTTTGGGTATGCCGGAGATGGATCGCGCAAGGCCCCTTACTTCGAAGCATTCTTTCCTGGGTTTCCTCTGACATTGCGTCCGCTGGTGAACCTCGGTGTTCCTGTGGGACTGGCAGGCTTGCTCGTCAGTGCCACAGCTTTAGCGGTGGCTGTTGTCGCACTGCGCAGACTGGGTGACTTAGAAGCTGGCACGGGAGTGGGTGAACGAGCTGCGCTGCTGCTGATGCTGTCGCCATGGGCGGTCTTTTTGATGGCCGGATATAGCGAAGCGCTGTTCCTTGCGTTTGCTATTCCCGCATGGTTGGCCGCCAAGCGCGGACACTGGTGGTTGGCCTGTGCGCTAGCCATGGGCGCCTCGGCTACCCGAGTAACGGGCTTGTTCCTAGCCCTTGCGCTCATTGTCCAATTCGGTTTGTATGCCAAAGATCGCTGGACGAAGTGGCCTGCCCTGCTACTGCCTTTCTTCCCACCCTTGTTGTACACGGTCTATCAACAGCAGCGCACCGGTGATTGGTCGGTGTGGTTGACCGCACAAAAAGAAAACTGGAACCGCACGTTCACGTTGCCCTGGGATGCGTGGGAGACCACGTGGCGTGGGGCGTTTGGTGGCGGCCAGCCCACGGACTTCACCTGGATGTGGCGCGCTGAACTGATAGCTGCGGTTTTGGCGGTGACGGTGACAGCCTGGCTGTTGTGGCGCAAGCGTTGGCCTGAATCGGTCTATGTCGGTGGTCAAACCATTGCACTGTTGACCTCGTCCTACTTCTTATCGGTTCCCCGTGTGTTCTTACTGTGGTGGCCGGTGTGGATCGGTCTAGCGGCCTGGTTGAAGAACAAGCCGCAGTGGTGGCCATGGGTGCTGGCAGTGTTTATTCCGCTCAATCTGGCATTGGCGATTGCCTATACCCAAGGGCACTGGGCCGGGTAATAAGCATGGGTGACATAAAAAGGGAGGGCACCGAAGATTCGATGCCCTCCCTTTTGTTAAGCAATTAGCGACTGAGTGTGTCGATGCCGTTCGTGGCTTCGATCTCACGGATTTGTTCGCGACCAACGCGCACGGCGAGTAGTTCCTTGACGCGTTCCTTACCCAAGAAGCCTTCTGAGATCTTGTTCATGGGGTCGAGTTCGTAGCCATAGCGGCGCAACAGGTGGTCACGCTCCATCAACTCTTTACGTTCTGATTCAGGAAGCGGGTTCTTCATGGCTTCCTTCCACCAGCCGAGCCACTTTTCGAAGCGCTGATTGGCAACTTCGCGCAGGATGGGGATGACTTCAGCTTCGGTGCCCAGCGGAGCGGTGTAAGAGTGTGTGTTGGGGCCGTTAAGTGCTCGCATGTAGGTGC
>CAMCVY010000038.1 GCA_945881995.1 Bifidobacterium breve
CAACGCTGACGCCTTCCCCTGGGCCTTCCGTTGGGCCTTCCCCCGAGCCTGCACCTGATGGTCTGCCCGCTCTCATCGCTGCACGCACTGCTGACGTAGGTCGCAACCGCGAGAAGCAACGCCGCCGCCGTTTACGTGCGATGGCCTGGTTGCTCGGAGTGCCCGCCGCATTCTTGTGGTTCCGCCTTGCTGTCGGTGATCCCTTCAATGTCTTTTCGTTCCCCGATTTTGATCCACTCGTAGTGATGCCATTGCTCTTTTTTGCACTGCTTGCGGTGGTGTTGCTTGCTGGCACCGTTGGCGCTGGTCGATCACCACATGTGATGTATCGACCTGAGCAAATCAAGACGCGCTTGGACGATGTCATCGGCATTGATCCCGTGAAAGAAGATGTTGTTCGCAGTTTGAACCTTTTCTTGGCACACAGGCAGTTCGCCGATGAAATGGGTGGCACACCGCGACGAGGTTTGTTGTTTGAAGGTGCGCCTGGAACAGGCAAGACTCACTTGGCCAAAGCCATGGCAGCTGAGGCTGGAGTGCCCTTCCTCTTCGTCTCGGCAACTTCTTTTCAGTCCATGTATTACGGCGCGACGGCGCGCAAAATCCGCTCATACTTCAAGAAGTTGCGCAAGGTGGCTCGCCAAGAGGGCGGCGCCATCGGGTTCATTGAGGAAATTGACGCGATCGCGATGGCTCGTGGTGGCTTGTCCGCAACGGTTGCCCCCGATTCCGTCAGTGCAGTCGCCCACGGGTGTGGATCGCTCCACGCTCTGCCCACATCGTTTGCGCTGTCACACACTGCCGGTGCCACGGTCATCAACCAGAACATCACCAGTGAAGGTGTAGGAGGAGTAGTGAACGAACTCCTCGTGCAGATGCAGTCCTTTGATGAACCGACCGGATCCCAGAAAATACAAACGTGGTTCATTGACAAGGTGAACTTGATACTGGCCGACGACCGCCAACTCCCGCGACCGATCCCCCCGCGTACCAACATCTTGTTGATTGCAGCAACCAACCGCGCAGACAACCTTGATCCTGCCTTGTTGCGCCCGGGGCGTTTTGATCGCCGCTTGACGTTTGAATTGCCAGCCAAGGTGGGTCGTCGTCAATTGATTGACCACTTCTTGAAAACCAAGGCACATTCACCAGAGCTCGATGACGCCGCTATGCGCGACCAGGTTGCTTCCGCTACTTCTGGCTACACGCCCGTGATGATTGAGCATCTCTTTGATGAGGCGCTAGTCAATGCGGTTCGCCGTGGGCAGCGGGAAATGTCGATGGGTGATGTTGAGCGAGCTCGTATGGTCGAGGAAGTCGGGCTTGGCCAGCCGGTTGCCTACACCGACCATGAACGCAAACTCATTTCCACACATGAAGCTGGCCACGCCGTTGCTGCTTATCTGTGTGCACCAGAGCGTCGTCTAGAAATCCTGACCATCATCAAGCGCCGACAGGCCCTGGGAATGCTGGCCCATGGAGATGCTGATGACGTTTTCACTCGCTCGCGCACGGAAATGCTGGCGCTCATTCGCATTGCCATGGCCGGACAGGTGGCCGAGGAACTCTTCTTCGGTGACATCTCCACTGGCCCTGGTGGAGACTTGCTCTATGCCACCAATGTTGCCTGCGAGATGGTTGGTTCAGTGGGCATGACGGACACTTTGATTTCTTTCGCCGCAGTACAAAACGGCGCCTTCAATGGCAGCAACATCGTCGGTCGAGTCCTCGGCGATGCTGACGGGCGAGCTCGGGTTGAAAAGCTATTGCAGGAGCAAAAAGCGGCCGTCAAAATTTTGCTGACTCAAAACCGTCATCTGGTGGAAGCCTTGCGTGATGTGCTGATGGTGCGTGAGGAATTGATTGGTCGCGAAATCACCGACGTTATTGAATCGGCGGGCGGGATGCAACGCGCAAGCCTGATTGATGTGCGAGCCGATGCGAGTGAGCGAGCCTAGATACTCCATAGTGTGAGGGTGAATAGCAGCCCTCGCCGGTTTTCCTGGTTCCTCCCGGTGCTGTTTGCCTACTTGGTGGGCGTTGTAGCCGCAACGGTTGGGTGCTTTTGGCAATCAGCGCAGAGCATTGTGGGATCGGTAGCCGTTCCGATCGGCCTAGTGGCAGCGCTGTTTGTCACCTGGCTCGGAGGGCAGATTGTGGTGACTTCAACATCCGAACGGTGGGCGCCAACCGCTTATGCGGTGGCCTTTATTCAGATGGTGCTGACCCTGACGGCGACGACAGCGGCAGGCGATGTGGTGGTGGCCGCTACCTGGTACGGCTACGCGTTCTTGGTTCTTAGCTTGTTCATCGTTGCCCTGATGGCGGTTCGCCACGGCATGTTTGGGCCCCGACGGCTGCGATAACCGCCCTGCTTGCCGGATTGTCGGAACCGGATCGAGGTTCCGCGCCGTCATAGGATGAAGCCACCGAAACGTCGGTGACTGTGTCTAGAGGATGGCAACAACGTGGCAAGCGGCACGACCGGACAGTTAACCGCTGCCGAACTCTCAGCTCGGCGGCTGCGCCGCCGCCTGATCATCGGCGCCGTATTCGCAGTGTCACTGATCTTGATCGTGTTGAACGCCAACGCTCGGGGCACTGTCCCGGCCGGCACCACGGTTGAGGGCGTTTCCATTGGTGGATTAAGTGCCGAACAGGCCGCGTCCGTTTTGACTAAGAAGTTGGCACCTCGCATTAAGAAAGACATCACGCTGACCGCCGATGGTCGCGAGGCCACAGTCGATGCGCAAAAGACTGGCCTGGGCCTCGACGTTGAGGAAACGGTGTCTAAGGCCACGTCGCTGACGGGTACCGGAAATGTTTTTTCTCGCCTTTTTGGCAAGGGTGGAGTCATTGAGCCGGTTTATACCGTGAACCAGGCCGCCCTTGATCGAGCTGTTGCCAAGATTTCGAAGAAGCTGCAGCAGGGGGTGGTTGACGGTGGTCTGAAATTCAGTGGCGCCACTGTGGAAGCGATTGAACCTGAAATAGGCAAGGGAGTCAGCGCCGAAAGCGTCACTTCAGCGTTGTTAGCCACCGCTTTGGCCAAAAATCGCAAGCGTGAACTCAACCTTGAGGACATCAAGCCCGCGTTGAGTTCGCAACAGGTGCAAGAGGCGTTGAAATCCTTGGGCAAAACCGTAGTTTCTGGGCCGATCTCCTTGGAAGTGTCAGTTCCGGGCACGGACGAATCGGCTGGGATCAACAAAACAGTCACGTTGCCGATCCGCCGAGTGTCACCCTTTTTGAGCACGGTCGTCGTGGACAAGAAGATTAAAATTGCTGTCAATGCCGATGCGTTGATTGAGAACTTGCAAAAGGATTTCGCTGGCCTGCAAGAACCTGCTCGCGATGCAGCTTTTCGCATCAGTAATGGCAAGCCAGTAATTCTCCCGTCACGTGATGGTCAGCAGGTCAATGCCCAAGTCCTTGGTGGCGCAGTGGCTCGAGCACTGTCGAGCGATCTAGATCGGGTGGCCGATGTTGGATTGACCACTCAGCCGGCGGCATTTACTACGCAAGATGCGAAGAAGCTGGGGGTGGTCGAAAAGATTTCCACTTTCACGCAGCCCTTCCCCTATGCCCCTTATCGATACCAAAACATTGGCCAGGCTGCCGCGCGCGTGAATGAGACCTTGCTCAAGCCTGGCGAGGTGTTTTCCCTGAACTCCATCGCCAAAGAGCGCACGGCTGCTAATGGTTACACCACAGGCTTTGTGATCAAGTCCGGTCGCTTGCAAGAAGACCTGGGTGGGGGTGTCTCGACGATGGCCACCGCTACGTGGCACACCGCATTTTTCGCTGGCCTGGAGCGCATCGAGCAGCGCGCGCACTCGTTCTTCATCGCGCGCTACCAGCCTGGCTTGGAAGCCACCGTGGCGTGGGGCACGCTGGACTTGAAGTTTCGCAATGATTCGCCGAATGGAGTCTTTGTTACCGCGGTTCGAGGTCGCAACTTTGTCCGCGTGACGATGTGGGGCACCAAGCGCTACGACATTGAGGCTGACACGGGTCCACGTACCAACTCCAAGCCGTACTCCACCGTCACGGACACCAGCGCTACGTGCACTCCACAAGACGGCGTGAGCGGATTCAAGATTGTGGTGACGCGGGTCTTCAAGCTCAATGGCAAGGAAGTCAAGCGCGAGCCGTTGGCCACGACGTACAACCCGGCCGCGGACATCACCTGCAAGAAGCCAACCCCAACGCCCACCCCAACACCGAAACCAACCACGACAGCCAATCCCACTCCTACGCCAACGGGTTAGCCAAGCGGGTTAAGCCAAGCGGGTTAGCCAAGCGGGTTAAGCCAAGCTCCAACTTTGTCCGGTTGTGGAATCAGCCACCACAACACCCAAAATCGCGAGTTCGTCGCGCAACGAGTCGGAAGCAGCCCAGTCCTTGTCGGTTCGAGCCTGCGCGCGCGCGTCGAGGAGTGCTTGGGCACCAGCGGGTAATTCCTGTGCCACTACGGGCTTACCGACTTCGCGGACCAGATCGAGACCTAAGAGTCGGTCCAGGTAGTTGAACGTTTCGAAGCGTGCGCCGGCCGCGACGCTGTCGTCCTTTTCCAAGCGTCGCAACGCTTGAATGGCACGAGGAGTATCGAGGTCTTCGTTAAATGCATCGACGACAGCCACACGAGTGGGTTCGTGCATCGGCGCTGACGGCTCCTCAGCCCACAGAGCGATCTTGGTTCTCCATCGGGTCAAGGTGGTGGCAGCGGACTCAATGGCGTTCCACGTCAAGTTCATCTGCTGGCGGTAGTTGTGCTCTAGGAAGCACAAGCGCAAAGCCAAGGGGTCAATGCCACGATCAATCACATCTTGGAGGAGTAAGACGTTGCCCGTTGACTTCGCCATCTTGCGACCGTCAAAAAGCAAGTGCTCGGCGTGCACCCAATGCCGTACGACTTCTTTGCCAACGGCTGCATCAGATTGGGCCTTCTCGTCTTCGTGGTGCGGGAAGCGAAGATCAATGCCACCTGTATGTACGTCGATGGTCTCGCCCAGGTGGTGAACGCCCATCGCCGAACATTCCACGTGCCAACCTGGGAATCCCACGCCCCACGGGGTGTCCCACACGAGCTGAGTGCGAGTGTCACCGGCGACTTTCCACAAAGCCCAGTCAGCGTGAAAACGCTTGCGCCCGCTGGCTTCTGGGTCTTCTTCGATAGCAAAACGCGTGCCGGGCCGCAGGGCGTCGAGCTTGTTGCCACTGATCGCCCCGTAGTTGTCGATCGAGCGGGCATCGAAGTACACCGAGCCATCGCCACCGACGTAAGCGTTGTTGTTGTCAATGAGTTTTTGGATGAGTTCAATCATCAAGTCAATGGATTCGGAGGCTCGAGGGGCTATGTCAGCGGGAGCAATGTTTAAGCGGGACAAGTCCGTGAGGTAAGCATCCTCGTAGAAACGGGCCACATCAAGTGCGCTTCGATTTTCCTGCTTGGCCTGACTCAAGATCTTGTCTTCACCGGCTTCATCCAACCCGCGGTCATCAGCCATGTGTCCTACGTCGGTGATGTTTTGCACGACGGTGACCTGAAGTCCCTGCAAGGTGGCAACGCGACGGATCAGATCCGACAGCAAAAACGTGCGAAGGTTGCCCACGTGAGCGAAGCGATACACCGTGGGCCCGCAGGCATAGATCGACAAGCGCCCCGGGGCCGATGGCTCAATTTTTTCCACGCGCCGAGTGCGAGTATCGGTTAAGTGCAGCAACTCGACTCCTGGTGGTTAATGATTAGTTAGCGTACGCAAAGTTGGAGGATTAGGCGCGTTCACGGGATCGCTTGGGCTCGGGTGGGATGACCTTGGCCGCGACGATTTTGGCTCGTTCGACCCTGATCACCTCACCATCGCGTTTGACCACTTCTGCAATCGTCTCAGTCCAGATCCGTAGGTGGCCCAAAACGTCAGTCATCAGGACGTTCGGATCGGTGGGGCCTTCGCCCCTGAGTAGATAGCGGATGCTTACCCGCTCACCGATGGAATCTTCGGTGAGGGCCACGATAAATCGGGCCCCGTGGGAGATCTGGGGTCGTCGCGCAGGGGGGTCAAAAGGGGGCGAATCAGGTGACACGAGCAACCCCCAAGGTGACATTGGTATTCGGGATCGTAATACTAGGGCGACCGACGCGAAGTCGTTGGCTAACTCGGGAAGGAACCGCACGTGACCTACGTGATCGCGCAGCCTTGCGTTGACCTTAAAGACAAGTCTTGCATCGAAGAATGTCCTGTTGACTGCATTTATGAAGGTGGCCGGATGCTCTACATCCAGCCCGATGAGTGCGTGGACTGTGGTGCCTGCGAACCGGTTTGCCCTGTCGAAGCAATCTTCTACGAAGACGATGTCCCCACCGAGTGGACACCGTTTACTTCAGCCAATGTGGAGTTCTTCGAAGTCTTAGGTTCACCCGGAGGAGCTGCTCGAGTTGGTGCAGCCGAACGCGATGCGGCCATCGTGACTGTCCTGCCTCCGCAGGAGCACAACGAATAACGTGGCGTCATTCGCGACATCAGGTAACGCCCCTTTGTCGCGTTTACCCGCATTTCCGTGGGATTTAATTGCTAGCCACGCTCAGCGTGCGGCCGAACACTCAGACGGACTCGTTGACCTCAGTGTCGGTACGCCCGTAGACCCAACTCCAGATGTCATTCAGGCTGCATTGGTTGAAGCAGCTAATTCACCTGGATACCCAACAACGCATGGCACCGTGGAGTTGCGTCAAGCTGCTGTGAAGTGGATGGCTCGCTCGGCCGGCGCGATCGATGTTGACCCTGCTGCGGTGCTTCCAGTAATTGGCACTAAAGAAATCGTCGCGTGGTTGCCCACGATGCTCGGTGTTGGTGCTGGGCAACGGATCGTCATCCCTGAATTGGCTTACCCCACCTACGACGTAGGTGCGCGATTGAGTCAAGCTGAGCCAGTAGTTGCGGCTGACCCCACGCTGGTTGAGGGCGATGTCTCGATGGTGTGGATTAATTCACCGTCTAATCCCACCGGCGAAGTGCTCAGTGCCGAACGCATGCGAGCTGTTGTTGATTGGGCGCGCGATCGTGGAGCGCTGGTGGTGTCGGACGAGTGCTATCTCGAGTTGGGGTGGACTGCGCAACCGGTCTCGGTCCTTGACCCTGACGTCTGCGGAGGAACGAGCGAGGGCATCCTCGCGGTGCATTCGTTGTCTAAGCGTTCCAATCTTGCCGGGTACCGATCCGGCTTTGTCGCCGGTGACGAACGTGTCATCTCAGGATTAGTGGAACTGCGCAAGCACGCGGGCATGATGGTTTCTGGACCGGTTCAGGCCGCTGCTACTGCCGCTCTCAACGACGATGCGCATGTTGCGGTTCAGCGCGAGCGCTATGCAGCTCGACGCGAACCCTTAGCGCAGGCTTTGATCTCGGCTGGTTTCTCGATCAGCCACTCACAGGCTGGGTTGTACCTGTGGGCTAGCCGAGGCGAGGCCGCACTAACGAGCGTGGCTTGGCTGGCGGAACGAGGCATCCTCGTGGCCCCAGGCACCTTCTACGGAGCAGCTGGGGCCGAACACGTCAGGGTCGCTCTGACGGCGACGGACGAGCGCGTACGGGCTGCGGTTTCGCGCCTGTAACGCGAACTTTGCACCTTGGCGTCGTATGTGCCGACCTGATGTCCGGCGCTTAGGCGTGAGGCGTTAGTTTTGGGGCTTGCCGATCAGACCGGTCGGACACCGAAGTTTCAATCCCGGCGGAGGACCTCGTGTCGGATGTGACCTTGCAATACCCCGGAGGCGAATTGCCTCTGGCCGAAGTTCCAGCCACCGTTGGCAACCATGGCCTCGATGTTTCGCAGTTCCTCAAGGCAACCGACCACGTCACGCTTGACCATGGATTCATGAACACCGCGTCATGCGAGAGTGCGGTCACCTATATCGATGGCGACGCCGGAATCCTGCGCTACCGCGGGTACCCCATTGAGCAACTTGCCGAGAAGTCATCCTTCTTGGAAGTGTCCTATCTGTTGATCTACGGCGAGCTCCCCACGGCTGAGCAGCTGACGGAATTTGACTCCAGCATTCGCAGTCACACGATGTTGCAAGAAAGCTTGCGTTCGTTCTTTGATGGTTTCCCGCGTGATGCGCACCCCATGCCCGTGCTTTCCAGCGCTGTCAGTGCGTTGTCGACGTTCTACCAAGACAGCTTGGATCCCTTTGACAAGGAGCAGGTCGAGATCTCGACCATTCGCCTCTTGGCCAAGGTCCCCACGATCGCTGCTTACGCCTACAAGAAGAGCGTTGGTCAGCCGATGCTCTACCCAGACAACTCGCTGGGTTTGACCGAAAACTTCCTTCGTATGACCTTCGGCGTTCCGGCTGAGGAATACATCGCCAACCCAGCAGTGGTTCGCGCCCTGGACTTGCTGTTCATCTTGCACGGTGACCACGAGCAGAACTGCTCCACCTCAACCGTTCGCATGGTGGGTTCATCGCACGCCAACATGTTTGCTTCCGTTTCGGCCGGTGTTAACGCGCTCTTCGGACCGTTGCACGGTGGAGCCAACCAGGCCGTTCTGGACATGCTCGAGAACATTCACGCTGCTGGTGGCGGGGTGAATACCTTTATCCGCCAGGTCAAGGATCGCGAAGACGGCGTCAAGCTGATGGGCTTTGGTCACCGCGTCTACAAGAACTACGACCCTCGCGCCACGATCATCAAGAAGGCGGCGGACGAAGTCCTCGAAGCGCTTAACGTGTCGGACCCGTTGCTCGATATTGCTCGCCGCCTCGAAGAAGTGGCCTTGAATGACGAGTTCTTCATTGAGCGCAAGCTCTACCCGAACGTTGACTTCTACACGGGCATCATTTACAAGGCCATGGGCTTCCCGCCGCACATGTTCACCGTTCTGTTTGCCCTCGGGCGCTTGCCCGGTTGGATTGCGCAATGGCGCGAGATGATCGAAGACCCGGACACCAAGATTGGCCGTCCTCGTCAGGTCTACATCGGTGCACCAGAGCGCAACTACATCGATTTGGGTGCGCGCTAACCGCAAGCCCTGTGTGGAGTCTGATCCATGGCTGCTACTAATCCTGATCGTTCGTCGTTCTTCCCTGCTATCGAAAAAAAGCACGGGCTGCCGATGGACTACTGGTTTGACCAGATGAAGCAGATCAGTGAATTGAAGTATGCGGAACAAATCGCCTTCTTGCGCGAAAACCACGGCTTCTCACAAGTGCATGCCAATGCCTTGGTCTTGTATTCACGAGGCAGTACCAGTTCCCAGCGCTTTGGAACCTTGGACGACTATCTTGAATCGGCTGATGCGGTGAAGTCCGCGACGGTGCGCAAGATTTTTAAGGCCATCCAGAGCAAGTACCCCAAGCTGGAACTGGTGATTGCCTGGAATCAGCCCATGCTCAAGTCAGGCGAAAGTTATGTCTTTGGTCTTTCGGCGGCCAGGAATCACATTTTGATTGCGCCCTGGGGCGACAAAGTGCTGGCTCACTTCGAATCCAGACTGGGTGACTACGAGGTCAATAAGAAGACCATCAAGGTTCCCGTGGACTGGAAGGTCGATGCCAAGATGCTCACCGACCTGGTGAAGTTCCGGCTCGATCAGCTCAAGTAGAGACTAACTCGCGGGGCACAGCGCCACGACGTAAGGCCGGTAGGACAGGTTCTCCAGTGGAGTGACCTGTGCGATGCCCCAGCCTTTGCCATCTCTAAAGATCAGATGAGACGAGGTCGGGTCCGCCAGGTAGCCCGGACCCTTGGCGAAGGTGTACTTGCCCGGCGCGGGAAGTTTGCCCGCCATCAAGGTCAATGCTTCTGAGCGAGTAGCGCGCGCCTCGTAGACCTCGGCGGTCTTGAGCGCATTGACTGCGCACTTGAGTTTCTTGGTGGCGTTGACTTCGCGGTAGTAGCCATTGCGATTGACGATGTCCAGCGTTATTTCTTTGTCGAGTCCCGAGTTGGCTGTTTTGCCGCATCGCAGATTGACTTCGCCAGGAGGCAGCGCATAGATCAGTGACTTCTTAGAGTTGGTGGGTTTGATCGTCCCTAGTGATTCCAGACCGCCACCGTAGGGTCGAACGCGGTACCCCAGTAAGCGCTTCTTGCCCGTGGTGTTGCGTACCACCAATCGCACACCGGTTTTGTCGGTGGCCACAATGGTGCGCGACAACGATGTGCCCTTCGGTCCGCACGTAATGCCCACAGATTTCGGAGCCTTAGCGATGGCGGCCTTGGTCGGCTTGGTGGGCGGCTTTTCGGTAGCAGTTGGAGTGGGCGCAGGGATGACCTTGGTGTTGCAGCCAAACAAGGTTGCACCCAAAAGGACGGCGATGAGGAATTTCTTCATGGCTTAGTTGCTGTGCAGTACAGAGTTCAGGCCACCCCACGTGCCGGTGCGCGGCACGGCTTCAACGGTGCCGCTAGTGGAGTTGCGGCGGAATAAGAGGCCGTTGGCTTTGGATAGTTCGACACCCTTGACTACTTGCCCGTCGGGGAGGGTCACCTTGGTGCCGGCGGTGATGTAACAGCCTGCTTCTACAACGCAGTTATCACCCAGGCTGATGCCGATGCCTGAGTTTGCGCCCAACAGGCACTGCTTGCCGACGCTGATGACTTCCGTGCCACCACCGGACAGTGTCCCCATGATGGAAGCTCCGCCGCCTACGTCGGAGCCGTCCCCAACGACAACTCCGGCGGAGATACGTCCTTCAACCATGGAGGCACCGAGCGTGCCGGCGTTGAAGTTCACAAAGCCTTCGTGCATGACCGTGGTGCCCTCGGCCAAGTGTGCACCTAGTCGAACACGATCTGCGTCAGCGATGCGCACACCAGAAGGAACCACGTAGTCGACCATGCGAGGAAACTTGTCAACGCTGTTGACCGTGAGTTGTTCCTGAGCTGCACGCACTCGAAGTCGGACTTCATCGAGTTGGTCGAGCGCAACCGGTCCAAGGTTGGTCCACGCCACGTTAGTGAGCAGACCAAAGACTCCGGTGAGGTTGAGCCCATGGGGTTGCACGAGGCGGTGCGAGAGCAGGTGGAGACGCAAGTAAGCGTCGGCAGCATCAACTGGCTCAGCGCCCAAGTCTTCAATCACCGTGGTGATGACCTTGC
>CAMCVY010000039.1 GCA_945881995.1 Bifidobacterium breve
TTGGTTCCTACAGTGTTAATGCTTCGGGTGTGATGAGTTTTGTTCCTGAGGCTAATTTCACGGGCACTCCGGCACCGCTTGCTTACACGGTGTTGGATTCCACGGGCCAAAAGGCTGCTTCGACTTACACCCCAACAGTGATCGCCCCAGCAGTGGCTAATCCAGATGAGACCGTTGGCAAGCAAGGGGAGCCTCAGGTCGTTAACCTGCTCACCAACCCTGACGGCACAGACTTGGCTGCCACAGACGGCGCGGCCCTTGACCCAACCACGGTGAAGTTGTGTGGCCTAGATGAAATCTCGCCTAACTGCACACAGACCGCTGTGGATGTTCCTGGAGTAGGCACTTACTCAGTGAGCTCTTCTGGTGTGATGACATTTGTCCCAGATCCTGACTTCACGGGTGTCGCACCACCATTGGCTTACACGGTTCTGGACACGAAGAGCCGAAAGGTTGCTTCGACATACACGGCCAGCGTGGCTGCACCGCCCACGGCGAAACCTGACACCACGAAGGGTGAGCAGGGTGAGCCCCAGTCGATCAACGTGATCACTAACGGCGACGGAACCGGCGATGCTGCTGGAACAGGCGCCACCTTGGTTCCGTCCTCGGTGCGGCTGTGCGCGCCAGTGACCCCAGCCATCGCGAGTCGCCCGTTGACTAGCAGCAACCGGGTTCGGTCATCTAGTACGGAATGCCCAATCGGCCCTGGTGGCTCGGTGGTGATTCCAGGTGAAGGCACCTACACGGTCAGCTCTTCAGGCGTGATCACGTTCACTCCGCTGCCGGACTTCACAGGTACGGCTACACCGATCACCTATTCGGTGACTGACTCATTGGGTCAGACCGTGACGTCTACGTACACCCCGACGATCACCCCTGACGCCCCTCCTGTGACCCCTGAACCGACTCCAGAAGGCTCGGGCACCTCGCTACCTAGGACGGGAGCAGACAACCTCTTGGGTATTGGACTGGCTGGGTTGTTGCTGGTCCTACTGGGGATAGCCCTGATCAGGCCTCGGCGGTGGGGATTGCACAAACGCTCTGGTTGATTGAGCAATGAACAATAGTTATGGCCCCACTCCAACTGAGCGGGGCCATCACTTTTTTCAAGACTCGTTTAGTGCTGGGCGTTCTTGAAGCGTTCATACGAGCGGACGATTTCGGCTTCCGCTTCCTCGCGCCCAACCCATGTTGCGCCTTCAACAGACTTCCCGGGTTCGAGATCCTTGTAGGTTTCAAAGAAGTGCTGGATTTCGAGGAGCTCAAACTTCTCGACGTCTTCTAGATCCTTAAAGCGCGTCATGCGAGGGTCATGGGCTGGAACGCACAAGACCTTGTCGTCCCCGCCCTTTTCGTCGCTCATGCGGAACATGCCCACGGCGCGACACAGGATGAGGCAGCCAGGAAATGTTGGTTGATCTAGAAGCACGAGGGCGTCCAAAGGGTCGCCGTCTTCCCCCAGACTGTTTTCAATAAATCCGTAGTCCTCGGGGTACATCGTGGCGGTGAAGAGCATGCGGTCTAGTCGAATTCGCCCGGTCTCGTGGTCAAGTTCGTACTTGTTCCGCGTTCCCTTGGGGATTTCGATAAAGACGTCAAATTCCATGGTTCTCCTTGGTCGGTGCTCAAACGAGTGCCCTTATTGTTTCGGGCGATAACAGCCCCGAATACAGGGGAGGGGTGGCTGCCCGCGCACGAGATGCGGTAGGTGGGGCTCGCTCAAGCACCACGGATTGAGCTCATTGGCCCGATTGCACCGGGCTGGGTTAGGCCAATCAAGTGAGGCCTTGCCCTACCGGATTAGTCACTTCCGGCGCATTATCGGGAGAGCGCATGTACCTTATATACATGCCTATTTCGAGCCCGAGCCGTAAGTTCCAAGCCGCCCTCGTTGCTACTTCTGTAGTCGCCCTCGTTTTGGTGCCCGTCACGAGCGCTAGCGCGAAGTCCCAGAACAGTCAGCATGAGCGTGTGGTGTCGTATTGGACTCCGGAAAATATGGCGAGTGCTCAGTCCTTGGACTACACCTTTGACAAGGGCAGCAAGGTGGGCCGGAAGGTCACGTCGACGCCCGCGACCAAAGCAATCAAGCCGGCGAGCATTGTTGCAACCGCGTCCAGTCCCACCTCAACAGGTGCTTCCTGGGTTGATGGTGGGTTGGCCCTGGCTGCCACGGGCAAAGTGTTCTTCAGCGTCGGAACCTCGCGATATGTGTGTTCCGGTTCCGTGGTTGAGGAAGCTGATGTATCCCGCTCCGTCGTGCTCACTGCCGGCCACTGCCTGTATGACAACGCGACGCAAGCTTTTGTCACTAACTTCCTGTTCTACCCGGACTACGACTCCAACCCCAACCAAGACTGTGCTCTGACGACGTACGGTTGCTGGACTGCAACGGCTTTGATCGGACACTACGGGTTCACCAGCCAGACCGGATTCACCAACCAGGCAACGAACTACGACTGGGGCTTCGCTGTCATGGGTTTGGGTGGCAAGAACTCCACTCAACTTGACGCCACAGTGGGGGCGTTCCCGTTGGCCGTGCCTGGATTTACTGCAGCAGGTGACCAGGCCTATGCCTTTGGCTATCCGGCGGCTTCCCCCTATGCGGGGGCTGACCTGACTTATTGGTCGGGTGCCATCGTGCAGGATTCCGGTAACGGCAACTCCACTTGGGGACTGACCACTTGCACGATGACTGGTGGTGCATCGGGTGGCCCGTGGATGAGTGGTTTCGGTACCGATCGCGGAATTTTGTCTTCTGTGAACTCGTACAAATACACCGCTGCTGCCAACGGTATGTATGGACCGAAGTTCAATGCCAACACCACTAACACTTTTAACGCAGCTTTGACAGCATCGGCAAACACCAGGGTCGGCGCTCCGGTCGTACCGGCGAAGCCCGTTGCCGCTGTGAGCATCACTGGAACGCTGGTAGATAAGGCAACGTTGACGGCTGATACCTCAGCGACCACCGGCGGCGCGGTGACGTCATGGACCTACCAGTGGACTCGCGCAACGACTCTGACCGGCTCGTACTCCAACATCACCAACGCCACGAGGTCCACCTACGTTCTGACATCGTCTGATGTGGGGCGTTACCTCAAGGTGAGGGCGACGGCGACAAACAGTGGTGGATCTTCAACGGCAACCAGTGCGGCGACCGGACAGGTCTTAGGGCTTGCGCCCGTTGCGCCCGTTGCGCAAGTAAGTATTTCTGGAAATACTGCCGTGAGTAGTCGCTTGACTGCTTCCACGTCGGGCACCACTGGAAGCACGCCGCTCACGTACACTTACCAGTGGCTACGTGCGACAACGGCAGATGGCACTTATACGGCGATTAGCAGAGCGACTTCTTCGACGTATCGATTGGTGAGTGCCGACCGTGGTCGATACATCAAGGTCCGTTTGGTGGCTAGGAATAGTGCGGGCACAAGTACCGTCACGAGCGCGGCCACCACGATCATCCGTTAAGGAACCAGTGTGCTCCGCTTTATTGGGGCGGATTACTGCTAGCGTGAATTATCACTTTTTATGACAAGGGGTTTTCATGTCTGGTCAAGTTCCCGTTTTTCCTAATGGCAAGCCCATGACGACCGTGACTGGACAGCCAGCTAGTCCCAAGTCTCGCTTGGCTGCCACCCTGTTGTGCTTCTTCCTAGGAGTGTTGGGCATCCATCGTTTTTACGTTGGCAAAGTGGGCACCGGACTGATTCAGTTGCTCACCGGAGGCGGCTTGGGTATTTGGGTCCTCATTGACTTCATCATGATTCTCGTTGGGACGTTCCGTGATAAGGAATTCCGAGTCCTTTCCAACTGGTAACTCAGGTGCGAACGAGCGAGGGGACATTGGTGTGACGATTAGCCCAGATGGCCAGTTTGAATGGAATGGCTCCCAGTGGGTGCCTCGTGCCCCCGGGTTAGTTCCGCCCCCGCCCCCGATGGCAAGCCCAATGGGCTACGGCGGTGTCGCTAATCCCCCGAAGAGCAAGATCGTTGCTGGAATTCTCGGAATTCTGATTGGTGGCTTGGGCATTCACCGGTTTTACCTTGGTTACATTGGCATTGGGATTGCACAGATTGTGGTCACCCTCCTCACCTTTGGTTTCGGCGCAATCTGGGGTTTCATCGAAGGAATCCTGATTCTGGTCGGCTCGGGAATTACCACGGACGCTCAGGGGCGTCCGCTGTCAGACACCTAAAACCGAACCCTCAAGGCCAGAAATCACCCTGTTGCCCATGGGGCCACAGTGGTTCGCGGGTGGCTTTTTTGGGACAGTCCGGTAGTCTAGGGCTGGTCGCGGCGCTCTAGGGCGCCTCTTTCCCATCGCGGCCTGGAGGATCTGTGCGCGTCCACGGCAAGGCGATTACTGCTGTCGCGGTCGCTGTTGTCTTGCTGATCCCCACGACGTTGAGCGGGACTGCTCTCGGCGCAACAGGTCTAGCCAATGACAAGACCATCCCCAGTAAGCGGACGGTCAATGAAGCACGGGCCAAGGCACAGGCCGCGCGCGGTCAAGTCGCCGCATTACAAACCAAGATTGCAGCCTCGTCAGCCAAGCTAGTCACGCTTGGTGCGAACCTGTCGGACGCTTCTGAGTTGTACAACGGCGCTGTCTATCAAGAACAACAAGCCAAGCAAAAATCGGATGCTGCAGCCAGTGAAGCAGCAACAGCGGATCAAAAGGCAGCTGCCACTGCAACCGAACTCAATCGGTTTGCTTCGGCTGCCTATCGAAGCGGTGGCGACATCGCGCGCGTTAGTTCCATGCTCAGTGCCAACGGGCCACAAGACCTCATTGACCAAGCATCAACCATCGACGTCCTCGGTGATCGCCAATCCACAGCTCTACGTCGGGTTAACGTGGCTCGTGCTGCTGCTTTGGTCTTAAAGGGCCAAGCTGCTCAAGCTCTCGCGGATCAGCAGGCTGCCACCGATCAAGTGAAGACTTCGCGAGACCAAGCTCAAGGCCTCGTTGATGAACAACAACGTCAAGCAAATGAATTAAGCGCACAACAGAGCCAACTGCGGGCCCAAGTGGCCTTGCTCTCGTCCCGTAGTGAGCGCTTGGCAGCCCAGCGCGCGGCCGGCCTTGCTGCTCGAGCAGCTGCCGAAGCTGCCGAAGCTGCCGAAAGCGGAACCGGTGATGGCGGCAACCTGGATATCCCTCGTGGCATCTTGCTAGGAATGCCGGTCAATGTTCCCGAAGGTCGCCAACGCGGAACATTAGTGGGCGCTGCGAAATCTGTGGCCTATGCCCGCAAACAAATAGGGAAGCCGTATCTGTGGGCAGCCGATGGACCCGCGAGTTTCGACTGTTCTGGTTTGGTCATGATGGCTTGGCGTCAGTCGGCGGTATCACTGCCGCACTGGTCGGTTGCTCAATATGCAACGGGAAAAAAGATTTCTTTAGCCAATATCCGCCCAGGCGACATGGTCTTCTTCGCCACCGATTTGACGGAGTACCGATCTATTCACCACGTGGGCTTGTACATCGGAAATGGCCAAATGATTGAAGCCCCCTTTACTGGCAGCTTTGTTCGCGTTTCATCGATTAACCGAGCCTCGCTGTTCGGCGCCTCGCGTCCATAGTTTTTGATCCTCACTGTTTCTCTTTCCCTTATCAGATTGCACAGGAGAAGTTGCGTGCCGAACTCACGAGGACTCCTCATCGGAGTGCTCGCACTGGTGACCGGTGCAGTCGTAGCGCTTGATGCTTTCGGTGTGATCAATGGTCCGATTAACCGAGCGTTGGCCCAACGCACCTATGCCGATGAAGCCACCGTTCCAGCGCTGCCACAAAGCGGTCAGGTGGTTCCCGTTCTGAACCCCAGCACGACAGTGAAGTCGCCTGCTCCCACCACCGCCGGTCTGACCAAGGCTCTGCGACGCGTTTTAGCTTCGCCCTCCCTTGGAAACGATGTGTCGGTGGTCATTCTTGATGGCCAAACCGGCCAACAGCTCTATGCGCGCAAAGAAAACAAGCCGCAAGGCCCCGCATCAACAGCCAAGTTGATAACCGGAGTTGCGGCACTGGCGACCTTGGGCTCGGACACTCGCATTTTGACTCAAGTCGTAGACAACGGTTCGTCGATCACCTTGGTCGGTGGTGGCGACCCCATGTTGGCGAGCAAACCCAACCCCAAGGCTGGCACAGCGTCAATTGCGGAATTGGCAACAACAACTACATCGTGGTTAAAGCGCGCGAACCGCACATCCGTTGTTTTAACGTTCGACGATTCTTTGTTTACTGGGCCGACCTCGGCGCCCACATGGCCCGCGTCGTATGTGGCTAGTGGAATCGTTGCTCCGGTGACTGCGCTGCAAGTGGACCGCGGAAAGATCAATCCACCATCACCAGCGCGCGCAAGTGATCCATCCGAGCTTGCCGGTCAAAGATTCGCGCAAGCCTTGAAGGTACGTGGAATTTCGGTCAAGGGAACAGTCAAGCGTGCCACCGCTGCTGCTGGTGCTCCGGTTATCGCTTCGGTTCAATCCCCGCCGATCACCGACCTTGTTGAAGTGATGTTGACTGACTCTGATGATGATGTTGCGGAAGTTTTGGCCCATCTGGCAGGGGCCCGGGCAGGCAACGGTGGTTCCTTCGCTGGTGGTTCAGCCACGATCCAAAAAGTGTTGGATAACTTCAGGATTTCCCGTGATGGCTTGGTCTTGTTTGATGGCAGCGGGCTCTCACGATCAAATGCCGCGACTCCGTTGACGCTGGCACAGGTGATCTATACCTCGAGTCGATCCAAGGACCGTGGTTTGCGCAGTGTGTTGAGCGGGATGCCTGTCGCTGGATTGACCGGAACGCTGACTGATCGCTTTCGCACAGCCTCTACGCGCGCTGGTGGTGGGATAGCGCGAGGGAAGACGGGGACATTAACGGGTGTGTCATCGTTGGCCGGCACCGTTGTTGATCGGCAAGGCCACCCATTGGTCTTTGTCATCTTGGCTGATCAATTGACGGCGGCTGGGACTCTGGCCGCCCGCCAGGGAATCGATCGCGTGGTGGCCACCTTGGCACAGTGTGGGTGTCAGTAAGTTGGACACGTGAGTGACTCGATGATCGACTGGAGCTTGGCTGTCAGCACGGCTCAGCACATGTTGCCTAACGGTCCACCCATCGAAGCTGATGATGCGCAGGCACTGATCAACTCGCTGTATGCCGCCGCTGCGGAAGCGGAAAAGCACATTGGCCACATCACACAGCTCAATCCCATTGCACCTTTGGCCAAGATCGCCGTTGTTGATCGTCGTAAGTGGGCGCAGTCCAACGTCGAAGGCTTTCGCGCTGCTATTACTCCGCTGGTGGATTCATTGCTGGAAAAGCGCGGTAGTGAATCTGCTGGACCGCGAGCCACGACAGGCCTAGTTGGTGCCATCGGTTCGCGCGCTACAGGTTTTCAAGTCGGAACGCTGTTGGCCTATATAGGCACCAAGGTGTTGGGCCAGCACGAACTCTTTACCCCGGAGGGCACTGCACCACGGTTGCTGTTGGTGGCACCCAACATCGTGACTGCCGAGCGCAATCTTGGGCTTGACCCGTGGTCCTTCAGGCTGTGGGTGTGCTTGCACGAACAAACGCATCGAGTGCAGTTAGCGACAGTTCCCTGGTTAGAACCATTGATTCGCTCCGACCTTCAAGAGTTCTTTGAAGCCGCTGATGTGGACGTGGCCACCGTGCGTGAGCGCTTGGGCACCGCAGTTTCCGCCGCAGGTGCATCGGTGCGAGGCGAGTCGGGCCGCTCATTACTGGAAGCTGTTCAAACGCCGGAGCAGCGCCAGATCTTGGATCGCCTGGTCGCCTTGATGTCGCTGCTGGAAGGTCATGCCGACTGGGCTATGGACGAGGTCAGCGAGGATGTCATTCCCGATATTGCTCACGTTCGCGCTACCTTTGAAAAGCGTCGCAGTGGGGTGGGTGCACTGGATCAAGTGCTCCGTCGGCTTTTTGGCCTAGATCAAAAGCTCGCGCAATACCGAGACGGTGCCGCTTTTGTGCGAGGTGTGATCGACAAGGTGGGGCTGGAAGGTTTCAATCACGTGTGGACCAGCCCGGATACTTTGCCGTTGCGAGCAGAAATTGATCAACCCGCGTTGTGGGTTGAACGAGTCCACGGTTCCGGAGGAGTGTGATGAGCGGACCCACGCCGGCTACAGCGCAGACGCGTAACGCGGTTAAGGATTCCCTGAAGCCACTCGCCGCTGGTGATTTGGTCTTAGTCGCGTGTAGCGGTGGAGCAGATTCTTTAGCGCTGGCTGCTGCTGCCGCTTTTGTCGGACCGCGCGAGGGGTTTCGCGTGGGAGCCATCACGATCAATCATGGCCTGCAAGCAGGGTCGGACCAACATGGTGAAAATGTTGCGGGGCAATTGCGCGGATTGGGATTGGGACCGGTTGAGGTGGTCCGCGTCGATGTGGGAACTGATGGTGGCCCAGAAGCCGCAGCCCGAACTGCTCGGTATGCAGGATTGAGTGAGGCGGCGCAGAGGTTAGGTGCCTCAACGGTCTTGCTGGGACACACCCTGGATGATCAAGCCGAAACGGTGTTGCTGGGTCTGGCCCGCGGATCAGGTGCACGATCGCTGTCGGGAATGGCCGACAGCAATGGAATGTATCGGCGCCCGTTCTTGGGGTTGACACGATCTACCTTGCGGGAAGCATGCATGGCTGCTGGGCTTGCGCCCTGGGACGACCCGCACAATCAGGATCCGCGATTTGCACGTTCGCGACTGCGCAACGAAGCCATGCCCGTACTGGAAGATGTTTTGGGTCCGGGAATTGCTGAGGCCTTAGCGCGAACTGCCAGTCAACTGCGCCAAGACGCGGATGCCCTCGACTCGTGGGCGACGTGGGCCTTGGAATCCGCACTGCATCCTGAAGGTGGTCTGGTGATTGAGGTGCTGGCTGGATTTGAACCAGCGGTTCGCCATCGCGTGGTCAGGCGCGCCGCAGTCAGTGCGGGCTGCCCGGCTGGCTCGGTCTCCAGTAAGCACATTGATGCCATGGATCAGTTGGTGACTCGTTGGCATGGTCAAGGATCAGTGAGTTTGCCCGGAAACCTCGTCGCATGGCGCGCAGGGGACCGGCTCTACTTGGCCGCTGCAGCGCAATAGAGTTCGCCTAGACATGTCCCGTCGGTGTAGGAGTCAAAGTGTCGGCAGCTGACCTACCGGTCGAGATTGAACATGTCTTGGTGACACAAGAACAAATCGCTCAACGCATTAGTGAACTCGCCGCGGAAATTGACGCTGACTACGCGGGTCGCAACGTATTGCTTGTGGGAGTTCTCAAGGGCGCCATCATGGTGATGGCTGACTTGTCGCGCGCGATGTCATCGGATCCTGCCGTGGACTGGATGGCAGTTTCGTCCTATGGCGTGGGAACTAAGTCCTCTGGCGTCGTGCGCATCTTGAAGGACCTTGATATTGATATCAGTGGACGCCATGTGCTGGTGGTCGAAGACATTGTTGATTCGGGTTTGACGTTGTCGTGGCTGTTGCGAAACCTGAACTCTCGTGGCGCTGCCTCGGTTGAGGTGTGCACGATGTTGCGTAAACCTGAAGCTGCGCGGGTGGAAGTGCGAGTGAAATACGTGGGCTTCGACATCCCAGCTGAGTTCGTCGTGGGCTACGGGCTCGACTATGCCGAGCGGTTCCGGTCGTTGCCGTACGTGGGCGTTTTGCGCACCACGCCCTAGGCCCCAGGCGGTTTTCCCCGTGTTTTCGAATGTTATTAGGTGTGAGATAATAAGTTCGCATAAACAAGGCAATATTTCGCCCAATCGGTTGACAAGGCCCGGTTAATGGTCTGTGATGGGGATGTAGGCTCTAATTGCTTGCTGTGATATCCGATTTGTCGCTGGCTTGATTGCTAGTGACCAGACGTGGAAGCGAGTCCCTCGATGACCTCGGTTCGCCGAATTTTTCTTGCTGGTGGAGCAGTTGCTCTGGCGGCTTCAGCCATCCTTGTACCCTCTGCGGCCTTTGCTGATGAAGCCTCGGCGACCACAGAAGCAACGGTTGCTCCGCAGAACCAGGGAAACCGTGCCTTTACCGTTTCGCCCAAAGGTCCCTATGTGGGTGGCGAGAATCTGACGATCAAAGTCAGTGGCTACAACCCTGGCGAGCTCATCGTCATCATGACCTGCCCTGAGAACGTCTGGCCTGGTGGTGCCGGTGGCACTGCACCTGGCGCTGGCTGCGCCCCGTTTACCGCGGTTGGTAAGGGAAGCTGGTTCGGGACGGTTGACGCTTCGGGTAAGCACACGCAAACGATTCCCGTTGTCAAGGGAACCTTGTTGAGCACCAATTACAAGTGTGCGGCGTCTACTCCGTGTGAGATTGTTGTTGCTTCCACTGACTCAACCGGCGTTCCTGCCAAAAACCCCACTCCTTACGTGATGAACTTCAAGACCTCGAGCACCTCTTCGTCGTCGTCGAGCAGTTCGTCGTCGAGCAGTTCATCGTCGAGCAGCGGTGGTTCGAACTTGGCCAACACGGGTCCTGGCGATGCACCCCGCAACGCTCTTGCCGGACTGGGCTTGTTAGTGATGGGAGCGGCTCTCGTCGCAGCAACTCGACCACGCAAGGCAATGACCCAGATCTAGAGTCGCCCTCTTTTTTGGCCCTGTCGCGCCTGTCAGCGGCAGGGCCAAAAAAATGCTCTGGCAGGGTCTACGTAGAGATCGGTTAAGTCCCGTAGAGTGGTGGCTCCAGGGGTGACAACGTTCAGC
>CAMCVY010000040.1 GCA_945881995.1 Bifidobacterium breve
CTTGATCCGCTGGTCACTATTCGGCCCCATGGCGGACTGCCGATGGTTCTGAAGAAGAGGTTCTGATGATTGTGCTCACTGGCGCTGGTGGCCGCACCGGAAAAGCGCTCTTGCGAGCCCTAGTTGCTCGTGGTGCTGACGTGCGGGCCTTCATTCGCAACCCCGAGCAGGCCGACGGACTCTTGGCACTGGGAGCGGCCGAAGTGGCCGTGGGCGACATGACCGATGCGGATTCGATCAACCGTGCGGTAGCCGGCGCTGACGTCGTATTGCATGTGGGACCACCGATGCATCCGCAGGAGTTGGAAATCACCCAGACCTTTGTCGATGCCACGAAGGCTCATGGCGCAAGTCGTTTCATTTACTACTCGGTGATGTATCCCATCCTTCGCGATGTGCGTCACCACGCACTCAAGCTCGATGCCACCGAGATGATCGTCAACTCGGGTGTGACGTATTCGATTATTGAACCGTGCCGTTACATGCAACACCTTGATGTCATTTGGCCCACGGTCTTGGAAACAGGAATTCACTCCATGCCGTTTAACACCGACGTGCAGTTCGCAGTGGTGGATTTGGAGGACTTAGCCGCCGCCACGGCTATGGTCGCGACCCAACCCGGCCATGAATTTGCCACCTACGAGTTGGCTGGTCCGCAAAATCTCAGCCAATCCGATATGGCCGCGATCATCAGCGAGGTATTGGGTCGCCCGATTACAGCAGAAGCCTTGCCGCTCGACTTCATGGCTGCGCGGGCAGTGGAAAAGGGCGCTAGTGAAGATCGTGTGAATCAGATGCGTGTCATGAATGGCCACTACGACCACAGCGGTTTTCGGGGCAACCCCAATGTCTTGCAGTGGCTGTTGGGTCGACCGGCGACGAAATACAAAGACTTCGTGATTCGGTTGGCAGCGTCGTAAACCTGCCGTTTCTTAGAGCTGTTGGACGATCACGTCAAGTTTGAGACCGGATTCATCGCTTTCCACATCCCACCCAGCCTTGGCCAGTGCGCTGGCTAACGCCTCGACACTGTTCGGACTTGAGCGTTGTTTGAGCAAACCCGCCACGATGCGCCCCTTGGTGGCCTTATTGAAGTGGCTCACGCTGGTGCGCTTGCCGGGGGCGCTTTCGTGCAGGACTCGCACTGCCACTGTCTGCTTGGCCATAGCCCCGGTGGGCTTCCACAACGCGGCGTAGGGGCCAGATCGCAAATCCAACACGACCTGAGTGTCCACTTCGCGCTCCATAGCCTCCAGTAGCGGGGCTTTCCATTGGGCGGCCAACGTTCCAAGCTGAGGCAACTTGGTGGTGGGGGAGAGACGGTACGAGGGAATGCGATCGTTGATGTGCACTGCTCCAAAGAGCGCGCTAAAGATCAGTAACTCGTTCCCGGCGCGGGATGCAGCCGTCGTGGACAGCGAGGCCAGATCGAGGGCTTCGTAGAGCACACCGCTGTAAAGGCTCCCAGCCGCGATCGCTGGCGCGGTGAGCAACTGCGCGTTCTTTTCCACTTCGCGAGCAAGGCCAGGTGTCAGCCCCAGGGTGCTGACAGCTTTCGCGCGCGGACCTTGGCACAGTTTCGTCAAGGCAGTGATGAGTTCGCTGCGGGTAGCGGTGAGTTCAGGAAGTGACAGAGATGACAACTTCACGGGTGACCCACGCCCAGGGCTGGGTGCCTTGCCCTCAGAGGGTGGCAGCAAGATTTTCATGGTGCGCCGTCAGGGACTCGAACCCCGAACCCGCTGGTTAAGAGCCAGCTGCTCTGCCAATTGAGCTAACGGCGCGTTGAAGCAAACGGACAGTATCAGGCACGAAGGACCGGTCCGAAGACCGGTCCTTGTGACTAAGGCTGGGGTGAGTGACGGGATCCGTTGGTCACCCTTGGTGACCAACTCCCAAGTCCCGCATGTTCTTCAATCCGACAATGAAAAAGACCCAGGGGATCAACCCTGGGCCTTTCTCTTTGGGGTGAGTGACGGGACTTGAACCCGCGACATCCGCGACCACAACGCGGCGCTCTACCAGCTGAGCTACACCCACCGAGGGCGCTCATATTACCGGTCTAGTCGGATGGCTCGTGCAGCCGCCTTGGCAGCGTCACTGTCGGGCCCCGGTTGCGGCACCAGCATGGTGTTTCGGTAGTACCTGAGTTCGTCGATGCTGTCGATGATGTCGGCCAGCGCGCGGTGGTTGCCGACTTTGTCAGGGGTGTTGAAGTACACCCGCGGATACCAGCGGCGGGCCAATTCCTTCAAGGTGCTGACATCCACGTTTCGGTAGTGGACCCATTGCTCAAGTTCGGACATATCGCGAGCTAGGAACGTGCGATCGGTGTGAACCGAGGATCCGGCCAGGGGAGCCTTACGCGCTTCGGGAACGTGTTCGCGGATGTAGGCCAGAGCTTGGGCTTGTGCGTCCTCCATGGTGATGCCGTCAGCGAGGACATCGAGCAAACCGGAGGAGGTGTGCATTTTGCGCACGATGTCGGGCATGGTCTCGAGCGCTTCTGCAGGTGGAGCGATGACCAGGTCCACGCCTTCGCCCAAAATATTGAGATCAGCGTCAGTGACCAAGACCGCGATCTCAATCAACGCATCGCGCTCAAGATCCAGGCCCGTCATTTCACAGTCAATCCACACCAGGTGATCGCTCATAGGGCTAACCCTAGGCGGTGGCGCGCTCGGCAGGACTCGAACCTGCGACCTACTGCTTAGAAGGCAGTTGCTCTATCCGGCTGAGCTACGAGCGCTGGATGCCACAACTTACCTGCGAGGACTTCCACAGCCGCCACATGTCCACAGATTCGGCTGTGTGGCTTTGATGAGGTCAGGTGCCCTTGGTTGGCTCGTGGCCTTGATTGAACATCACTTTTAGGAGCCTTAATGAATCAAACCAGCATCACCCTCGTGGGCAATGCCGTCACGGATGTCACGATCGGCGCTACCCCCAATGGCATTGAGTACTCCACGTTTCGATTGGCCACCACCACGCGCCGCTTTGATCGCGGCATTGGTCAGTGGATTGATGGGGACACCTCCTATGTGCGAATCACGTGTTGGCGCAAACTGGCCCGACATGTGGCCGAATCCGTCACCAAGGGTGATCCAGTCATCGTTGCCGGCGCATTGAAGGTTCGAGAATGGGCCAACGAAGATCGCCGCGGCGTTTCGGTTGAGGTGGATGCCACCAGCGTGGGACATGACCTCGCGCGCGGAGTCAGCGTGTTTACGCGGGCGGCCAAACGCGACTTTGCCGGTGATGAGTCAGTGCTAGCTGATGAATCCAGCCCTGCCCCTGCCTTTGCGGAGCAGGCGGTTGCGTAGGGTGGGTGCTTATGGCGGAGTTCATTTATCAGATGTACAAGGCACGCAAGGCGCACGGCGACAAGGTCATCCTCGATGACGTGACGCTGGCGTTCCTTCCTGGCGCAAAAATTGGTGTGGTCGGCCCCAACGGTGCGGGTAAGTCCACGGTCCTAAAAATCATGGCTGGCTTGGAGACCGCGTCCAACGGTGACGCCACCTTGTCCCCTGGGTATTCGGTCGGCATCTTGCTGCAGGAGCCCGAACTGGATCCAACCAA
Source organism: Bifidobacterium breve (assembly GCA_945881995.1). Classification (GTDB taxonomy): domain Bacteria; phylum Actinomycetota; class Actinomycetes; order UBA12327; family UBA12327; genus AcAMD-2. The sequence goes on from CAMCVY010000040.1 coordinate 3,583, forward strand.
GACCGCGCTGGAAAACGTGGAAGATGGCGTGGCCGAAACCATCGCCATGTTGCACGAGTTCAACGACATATCTGCCAAGCTCGGTGAACCCGACGCGGACTTCGACACCCTGCTCGCGCAAATGGGCACGTTGCAGGAACAACTTGATCACCGCAACGCCTGGGACCTTGACTCACAAATTGAGCAAGCCATGGATGCACTGCGTTGTCCGCCAGGGGATGCTGATGTCACGGTGCTCTCTGGTGGTGAGCGTCGCCGAGTCGCCCTGTGTCGCCTGCTCTTGCAAGCCCCTGACCTCTTGCTGCTCGACGAACCGACCAACCACTTGGATGCTGAGTCCGTGTTGTGGCTGGAGCAACACCTCGAGAAGTACCCAGGAACCGTGGTCGCCGTAACCCACGACCGGTACTTCCTGGATAACGTCGCGCAATGGATTCTTGAACTAGACCGTGGCCGGGCGTACCCCTACGAAGGCAACTCCTCCACGTACTTGCAGACCAAGTCTGAGCGCATGAAGGTCGAAGGCCAAAAGGATGCCAAGCGAGCCAAGCGCATCAAGGAAGAACTCGAGTGGGTGCGCTCAAGCGCCAAGGGTCGTCAGACCAAGAGCAAGGCGCGATTATCCCGTTATGAGGAAATGGCTGCTGAGGCCGACAAAGCCCGCAAGTTGGATATGGAAGAGATTCAAATTCCGCCCGGCCCGCGATTGGGCAATGTGGTGGTGGAAGTTGAGCACCTCACCAAGGGATTTGGCGACCGTGTCCTCATCGATGACCTGTCCTTCACCTTGCCGCGCAACGGCATCGTCGGCGTGATCGGTCCTAACGGTGCCGGTAAAACCACGTTGTTCCGCATGATCACTGGCGAAGAACAACCCGACGAAGGCTCCGTCAAGGTCGGCGAGACCGTGAAGACCTCCTATGTCGACCAAAACCGTGGCGGCATTGAAGCCGAGAAGACGCTGTGGGAAGTCGTGTCCGATGGTTTGGACTGGATCAAGGTGGGCAATGTTGAAATGCCGTCGCGTGCTTACGTCTCGGCTTTCGGATTTAAGGGCCATGACCAGCAGAAGCCGGCTGGTGTTCTCTCCGGTGGAGAGCGCAACCGGTTGAACTTGGCTTTGACCCTGAAGCAGGGTGGAAACCTGTTGCTCTTGGACGAACCCACCAATGACTTGGACGTGGAAACGTTGTCCTCGTTGGAGAACGCATTGTTGGAATTTCCGGGCTGCGCGGTGGTGGTCAGCCACGATCGCTGGTTCCTGGACCGAGTGACTACCCACATCTTGGCCTACGAGGGCGAATCCAAGTGGTTCTGGTTTGAGGGCAACTTTGAGTCATATGAAGCCAACAAAATTGAGCGCCTAGGTCCTGACGCGGCTCGTCCGCATCGCGCGACGTACCGCAAACTCACCCGCGGGTAACTCTCACCGAGCAAAGCGGCCCAAAGAGCGCGAGACTGGGGTCATGGCTGCGATCAAGTGTGTGGTTACCGGCGCCACCGGCTATGTCGGTGGGCGATTGATTCCTGAACTCTTGGCTGCCGGTCATGAAGTGCGCGTCATGGTGCGTCACCCCGAGCGCCTTCGCGATTTCCCCTGGATTGATCAAGTGGAAGTTGCTGTCGCTGACGCCACAGACCAGGAGGCCGTGGAGCTCGCGCTCGAGGGCATGGATGTGGCGTATTACCTGATGCACTCGCTGGGAAGCGGTCCTGATTTCGAAGCGACAGAAACGACAATCGCGCAGGCGTTTGCTTCAGCGGCGCAGAAAGTCAGTCTTGCTCGGATTGTTTATCTCGGCGGGTTAACCCATGACGAGGACTTATCGGCTCACATGCGGTCGCGACTTCAAGTCGAAGATATTTTGCTGTCTTCCACCGTTCCCACGATTGTCCTGCGGGCCGCGGTCATTATTGGGTCTGGGTCGTTGTCATTCGAGATGGTGCGCTATCTCACCGAGCGATTGCCAGCGATGGTGACCCCAAAGTGGGTCAACACTCGAACTCAGCCCATCGCTATTCGGGATGTGCTGCGCTACTTAGTGGCCTGTGCTGCACTCCCTGGCTTGATTAATCGTGCGTTTGACATTGGTGGACCTGATGTCTTGACGTATCAGGAGATGATGCAGCAATTTGCTAGGACGGCCGGCTTGCGTAAGCGCCTGATCATCAATGTCCCAGTGCTGACCCCACGTCTGTCAAGTCATTGGGTGGGCGTAGTTACTCCTTTGCCGGCGCCAACAGCTAAACCCCTAGTGGATTCCTTGCGCAATGAATCGGTGTGTCAGGAGCGCGACATTGCCGCACTAATCCCTGATCCGCCCGAAGGTCTTTTGGGGTTCGCTGATGCAGTTTCCCTTGCCTTGCAGCGAGTCAAAGATATGCAAGTGCGAACCCGCTGGTCTCAGGCGTCAGTTTCTGGTGTCCCCTCGGATCCATTACCCACCGACCCTGACTGGGCAGGTGGTTCGCTGTATACCGATGAACGTGAGTGCGAAGTGCAGGCTTCGCCAGAGCAGTTATGGGCAGTCATCGAAGGCGTGGGTGGCGACAATGGGTGGTACTCGTTTCCGTTTGCTTGGGAAATCCGAGGCGTGTGGGATCGGCTCATGGGCGGCGTAGGACTTCGGCGTGGTCGGCGGGACCCTCGCCACCTGATGATTGGTGAACCCGTTGACTTTTGGCGCGTGGAGGAAATCATTCCAGGTCAACTGCTCCGCTTACGAGCAGAAATGCAGCTTCCTGGTTTGGCCTGGCTCGAACTGGAAGTGCGAACCAGCGAAGCAGGTAAAACGCTGTATCACCAGCGGGCGTTATTCCACCCACGTGGTTTGGCCGGGCATAGTTACTGGTGGTCAGTTTCCATATTCCACGTGTTTGTGTTTGGCGCCATGGTACGAAACATCGCCGAGGCCGCACGATCGGTGAGTGTGCCGGATTAGTAGCCCGTTGGGGAATCGTTGACGCCGAGTGGACAATAGAGACGTGAGCGATACATTCTTTGACCGTTTCGGCGGGGCAGAAGCCTTCAGCACGATGGTGCGCGGGTTCTATGACGCCATCGCTGAGGATGAATTGATCCGACCGATGTACCCCGACGCGGATTTGGGTCCGGCCGAAGATCGGTTGCGCTGGTTCCTTGAGCAATATTGGGGTGGGCCCAAGACGTATTCGGAACAACGTGGGCATCCACGCTTGCGCATGCGTCACGCAGAGTTTCCGATCACTCCAGAAGCGCGCGACAAGTGGCTTGATCACATGCGTAAGGCCGTGGATTCGATTCGGCTTTCCCCTGAACTGGATGAAGAGTTATGGGAATATCTCGTTGACGCTGCGTACGCGATGGTCAACACACCTGGCCCTGACTCGGGCCGTTGGGCTACGTAACGTCCAGACCGAGTTCGTGTGCAGTAAAGGCCAACGTATCGACGGTGAGGCCAATGCTGCGACTCAACGATCGCGCACCGTGACCCACATCGCTTTCTCGTCGTAACAAGATCGGATGGTCACCAGTGTTGGCATGTTGAAGCGCGGCACACATCTTGCGTGCATGCATCGGGTCAACGCGAGTGTCTTGATCAAAGACCGTGAAGAGAACGGCTGGGTAATGCGTTCCCTCCCTCACGTGGTGGTACGGCGAGTATGCGCGCAGCCACTCGAACTCCTCGGCAATTGACGCGCTGCCGTATTCAACATTCCAGGTAGCACCCAGCCCAGAGGTTTCAAACCGAATCATGTCCAACAGGGGAGCCGAACACACCACGCTGCGATACAGATCGGGGCGTTGAACCAGGGCGGCGCCGACGAGCAGGCCACCGTTCGAGCCACCGCTGATCCCCAGTTGGCTTGGGCTGGTCCACCCGTGGGCAATGAGGTACTCCGCGGCAGCGTGGAAGTCATCGAAGACGTTTTGCTTGTTGCCCAACATCCCGTCGCGGTGCCACTGTTCGCCTTCCTCGCCACCACCACGCAAGTTGGTCACTACATACACGCCACCGGCTTCAACCCAAGCCAAGATGCTGGCTGAAAACCCAGGGGAGAGTGGCAAGCCGAATCCGCCGTAGCCATAGAGGATGGTCGGCCGCGGCTTGTCGGGTGTTGTGCTCGGTGAGATGACAAACATGTGCACCGGTGTGCCATCTTTTGACGAGTAGACCACTTGTTGAGTTGACACGGAGGGAACAACGACAGTGCCGGGTGCGTTAGCCCACAACGATGTGGTCATCGTGCGCGCATCAAAGTGTTGGATGCTGCTTGGTGTGGTGTAGTCGGAGTAGCTAAACCAGGCTTCGTGTCCACCTTCGGGTCGTTCAACGATTCCGCCCAGAGTTCCCACTCCTGGAGCTGGAACAACGCCGGTTTGCTTCCCGTCAATGAGGCGATGAACCGTGATTTCACCCACGCTGTGACGAGTCCAGGTCGCCAACATCACCGGCTCGTCAAGCTCGGTCCCATCCAAGATGCCAAATCCATCCAGCACCGCGATGTCATCTTGGGCAATCAGGTCACGCCAGTGGTCAGAGGTCATATGGGCGGCATCGGTGACACAAATGCGCCCACGCGGGGCATCAAGGTCAGTAAAGACATAAATGCGCCCGTCGCGGCCAAACTCCAACCCAGTTTGAGCATCAACTCCGACTTGAACTTCGCGAAGTTCGGGACTTTCCGGTGCGCACATAGAAAGATCGGCCACCCACAGGTCATTGCGAGGTGCGGTGCCTTCGGCCGCTGAGATCTCTAGCCAGCGACCGTCGCGACTGACACCCACCCCGTAGTAGTTGGTGATGGTCTGGCCGGCGCCGAAGATTTCAATGTCGGTGTCGGGATGCTGTCCAAGAGTGTGAAGCCAAATACGACGGTGGTACTGCTCTTCGTCAGCGGGAATGGTGCTCGGATCAACGCGGCGTACGTAGTAAAACTTTTCCTCGCCGGGCAACCATGCAACCGGTGAGTAGCGCGCCCGATCAATCGGCCCATCGACGATGGTGCCATCGCTGACGCGCATGACGCGCAAGATGGATTCTTCGTTGCCACCTTCGGAGACTTGGTAAGCCAAGAGATTGCCCTCTTTGGACGGCTGCCAGGTATCCAGGGTGGTCAGGCCGTCTGAGTCCAACTCCATTGGGTCAATCAGGACGCGCTCGGTGCCGTCGGGATCGATGGTGAGCAGGAGTGCGTGTTCTTGTTCGGCTGTGCGACGCATAAAGAAAGCGCGTTCGCCACGCCAAATCGGGGGCGAGATGGCGCCGGCCGACATCAGATCCCGCAAACGCGATTCCCAATGGCTCGACGTGCTCCACTGGGCACAGGCTTGAGCCACCAAGGTGTCTTGCGACGAGAGCCACGTGATTGTGCGCGCGTCTTGGGCATCTTCGAGCCAGCGGTAGGGATCAGCGACAGCGGTTCCGTGCAGGTTTTCGACTAGGTCAAGCCGTGGTGCCTCGGGGTAGTTCATGATCCATCACATGCGCGAGCATTGAGTGCACGAACTGTGGAGTCGCGACCTTCGCTGACCAATCGCCGCACGGTGGGCTCTAGGTCAGTGCGAGCCAAAAATGCATCAGCAGCATCAACCGTGGATTGGTGCACGCTGTAAACCGGGAAGAGTCCCATCAAGATGTCTTGCGCAATTTCATGAGTGCGCACATTCCAAATGGTGGCGGCGATATCGAAGTACTTTTCGACGTAAGGGTGGAGGATTTCTACCTGATCGGGGTGCAAGAACCCGCCGATCATGGAACCGATCATGGCGTTGGGTAGCGAGGCGTCGTTAATCACGGCCTCCCATGTTTCGGCCTTGGCTTGGGACGTCGGTCGGCTGGATCGCGCTAGCGCGGCTTGGCGCAGTCCGGTAGCGGTGTTGTCGCGAGCCAACTCCGCAGTCACACGATCAAGGTCAGTGTGTCCTGCGCTTACGAGGCGTTGCACTAATGCCCAACGAAGGTCGGTATCCAAGGTTAATCCTGGCAGGACTTCGGCGCCCTCAAGAATGTTTTCGACTCGCTGCAGTTGCTCGACGGTGTTGGAAGCAGAAACAAAGGAACGAACGAAGGTCAGTTGGCGGTCACTTCCTGGTTCGGCACCCACCATCCATTCACTCAGGGTCGTTGCTAGCCGATCAAGTCCAGTGCTGCGCCATTTCGGCTCGGCATATTGATCAAGCGCAGCTTTGACTTGGCGGAGTCCCTGTTGCACCACACCGATGGATTCCTCTTGTGGAATAGCACTGAGGGTGAGGTCAAGGAATTGACGCGTGGGCATCTCGGCATCGCGTGTCATGTCCCACGCCGCTCCCCACAGCAGTGCCCGAGCCAACGAGTCAGTGACATCTCCCATGCGGTCGGCACTGGTCTGTGCGGAACGTTGGTCAAGTCGAATCTTGGCAAAGGTGAGGTCACCGTCGTTGAGAAGAATCAGGTCGGGCTGCTGAACTCCCACGAGCTCGGGAACATCAGAGGATGCACCCGTGATGTCCACTTCAATGCGCTGAATCGGTGCAAGCCGACCCTCGACGTCGCTATAAAGACCAATAGCAATGCGGTGCGAGCGCAGAATTGGGTCGAGCCCGGCGGGACTGGTGGGCGGCAACTGCGTAACAGCAAAACGCGCGTACGTGCCATTGGCGTTGAGATCAAAATCGGGCAACAAGGTGTTCACGCCCGCAGTTTCCAGCCACTGGGACGTCCAGTCCGACAAGTCACGACCAGAGGCGGCTGACAATTCGGTCAGCAGGTCAGTGAGTTCGGTGTTTCCCCACGCATGCTTTGCGAAGTATTCGCGTACTCCCTGCAAGAACTCGTCTTCGCCCACCCAAGCCACCAGTTGACGCAAGGCGGAAGCGCCCTTGGCGTAGGTAATGCCATCGAAGTTCACGCGCACGGCATCAAGGTCGACCATGTCGGCGGCGATGGGGTGCGTGGAAGGAAGTTGATCCTGACGATAAGCCCACGCTTTGCGTTGATTGCAAAAACTCGTCCAGGCCTCGGTGTAACGAGTGGCACGAACGTTGGCAAAGTGTGATGCCCACTCAGCAAAAGATTCGTTGAGCCACAAGTCGTCCCACCACGTCATCG
>CAMCVY010000041.1 GCA_945881995.1 Bifidobacterium breve
CGGTCTTGTCCCTAGCAGCTTCTGGTCATGGCCGCGATGCTGTTGCCATCGCTATTGATGCGCTGGCTGGTTCCGTGACTGAGACAACCGTTGACGCTGCGGGAAATGACAAGCCCGGCACCTTGGCTGAGTTGATTTTGGCAAATGAAGCCGGCAAGTCCGCCCTACAACCTCTAGCAACTACCGGCGGCATAGACAGCCAAGCACTCTTTGAACGCCTTGCGGCAACGTTGACTTCTGGTGAAGAGGCCTACAGCGGCACACCCGAGACCGTTCTCGATGGCAAGACCGCCGTGCAAAAGAAGACTCTGGCGGAATCTGGTCCGAGCCCGAGCATTCAGGCAAATGCGCGAATTGCCATCCTGTTGTTGCTCGCTGGTTGTGCCCTGGTCGTACTCTCCCGTCGGCGTGCGACTGCATGACGCGATCCGCTGGCATCGCAGCCTTGATCGTGGCAACGACCGTTGTCTTGATGGGTTCTGCTGTGCCAGCGCAAGCGGCATCGTCATACCGATACTGGTCGTATTGGAAAAACGTGGGCGACACTTGGCAGTTTTCCAATGAGGGTGCCGGTACCTACCGGCCAAAAGATGGCACGGTTCAAGGTTGGCGGTTTGCGATCTCCGCAGGTGCCAATTCGTCGACTCGGCCACCGCGTTCGAACTTCACCTTCGACCAGATCTGTGGCTCGACGTCCGCCGAATCTGGCAAGCGGCGCGTGGGTCTTGTTATTGACTTTGGAACAACCACGGATGCACCAAACGGTGAACGCCCCCCGTCATTAGTGAGCCAATGTGTAGTTATCGCGGATGGTCAGACCAGCATTCAGGTGATGAGTGCAGCCAAACTCGCTTTTCGCGCATCGGCGACAGGGTTTATTTGCGGAATCAGCCTCTACCCGCGTAACGAATGTGGAGTGGCTATCGCTAATCCTGTGGAGGATCCCACTGGCAAGAGCGCATCCGCACAGGAAAACGTGGTTATTGGCCCAGATGCTGCCACGCCAGCGGTGAGCAGTGAAGCCGGTCAACCGCGGTCGACCTCTGCGGCTGATAAACAAGCGCCTCCCCCGCCAACAACGGCTGTTTCACCCCAGCAGCAGCAACCTGCTTCCGATTCGGTGACCAATGCAGCGGCACCATCAAGTGCAGATCAATCAACAGGTCCGTGGGCTTCGGTTCTTGCTGTTCTGGTTATCGGAATTCTGGGCGCCTTGGCCTTTAAGCGAGGTCGTCGATGAATCCACGACTGTTACATGCCGGTGCATGGTGGATGTGGGCGTTAGGCCTGGCAGCTGCCGCATCGCGGACGACCAATCCATTAATCCTTGGGCTGATCATCGCGATCACTGGCCTGGTCGTGTCATCGCGGGCTGAAAAGGCTCCGTGGGCGCGGGCGTACTCCTCCGCCCTGATCTTGGGTGCCATCGTGATGGGCGTTCGGCTGCTGTTTGGACTGTTCTTCGGCTTGGCCCTGGGTGATCAACAACTGTTCGCCCTCCCGCAGGCACCACTTCCCAGCTGGGCGCAAGGCATTCGCATCGGCGGAAGTATCACCAGCGAACAGTTGCTCCTTGCCTTGTTTGACGGCTTGCGTTTGGCGACGATCATCGTGTGCATCGGTGCGGCCAACGCATTGAGCAGTCCGTTGCGATTGCTCAAATCGGTACCCGGTGCAATTTACGAACTCGGTGTAGCCATCGTGGTCGCGATGAGTCTGGTTCCCACCCTCATCGCTGACATCACACGCGTTCGAGAAGCACGACGGCTTCGCGGAAGAACAACATCCGGTGCTCGCGGATTTCTCGGGCTAGTTACGCCAGTGCTCGAAGGGTCTTTGCGTCGCTCGCTTGACCTTGCCGCCGCTATGGATTCGCGAGGGTACGGACGCATAGAAGCGGTTCCCCTCCGCACGCGACGTGGCACGCAAGGCCTTCTCGTCGTTGGCTTGATGTCACTAGTGGTCGGAATGTATTTGTTCCTCGCTGGAACAGGCAGCTCATGGATCGGGCCAGTGGCGTTGGTCATCGGCCTCATTGCCGGTGTGGCGGGATTGATCACCACCGGCCGACGTACCTCGCGCTCGCGCTATCGCCCCGATCCCTGGCTGTGGACCGAATGGTCAGTGGCGGTGGGCGGATGGTCAGCAGCCGCAACGATCTGGTGGCAGATGTCCCACAACGCAGCAGCCCTCGAGCCATCCCTGACGCCCCTGCAATGGCCGGGCCTTCCTGCGCTCCCGCTGATCGGGTTAGCCATAGCCACCATCACCGCGCTGGCCACGCCACCCCTTCCGTCCGACGAAACATCGTCGCGCGTTCCACCTGAGTTGATAGCAGCGGAGGCTTCAGCATGATTCACCTCAATGACGTGAGCATTACCTATAGCGGTGAATCGTCGGCCGTGTTGAGCAACGTCACACTCACCGTTCCCGAAGGTGAATTGTGTTTAGTCGTTGGACCCAGCGGATCGGGCAAAACCACTCTTCTTCGTTTGCTCAATGGTTTAGTTCCCCACTTCAGCGGTGGAACGCTCACTGGCTCGGTAGTCATCAATGGTCGAGACACCGCAACACATCCACCCCGCGAACTTGCCGATGTCGTCGGATTCGTGGGCCAAGATCCCACAGCCGGCTTTGTGACCGACACCGTTGAAGATGAACTCGCTTACGCCATGGAGTCGTTGGGGATTGAAACTGACGTCATGCGCCGGCGCGTGGAAGAAACGTTGGACCTGCTGGGGCTGACCGCGCTTCGGCGCCGCGCACTGCGGTCCCTGTCCGGTGGTGAAGCCCAGCGCGTGGCTATTGGGGCGGCCTTGACCTCCCACCCACAGATCCTGGTCCTCGACGAACCCACCTCAGCCCTTGATCCATCAGCAGCGGATGAAGTCCTGGCCAGTTTGCAACGCTTAGTCCACGACCTAGGGATGACCGTGGTGCTGGCCGAACACCGTCTTGAGCGCGTGGTCCAGTACGCCGACCGCGTCATCTTGGTTCCCGGATCGGGAGCTCCACTCATTATTGGTGAACCCGCGACAGTAATGAAGCATTCACCGGTCGCTCCCCCGGTTGTCGAGCTGGGCCGCCAAGCCGGATGGGATGAGATTGCCTTATCCGTTCGTGATGCACGACGTAGTGCAGATGAACTGAGACAACGTTTTACTGATCAACCTTCAAGCTTGAGCTTGTTCACCGTGCCAGAGCCATTGAGTGAACAAGGCGACTGCGTTCTTGCGCTGAAAGATGTCCAAGTGGCCTATGGCCGCCGCGAGGTCCTGCACGGACTGTCCCTGCAACTCCACGCTGGCGAAGTCGTTGCCGTGATGGGGCGCAATGGTGCAGGAAAGTCAACGATGCTTTCGACCATGGTGGGACTGCGCACTCCGTTCAAGGGCACCGTTCGGGTGCTCGGTGTTGATCCCGCAACCTTGAAGCCTCAAGACTTGGTCGCCCGCATTGGACTGGTGCCACAACAAGCCGGCGACTTGCTCTACGCCGAATCCGTTGATCTGGAATGTCGCCAAACCGATCGCGATGCCGGTCTCGCCCCTGGAACCACCGCGACCATGCTGGCAACGATTGCCCCGTGGATTAAGGCATCTAGCCACCCATCTGACCTGTCCGAAGGCAGCCGGTTGGCGCTGGCCCTGGCTGTTGTCCTCGCCCCGGATCCAGCGGTCCTGCTCCTGGATGAGCCCACCCGAGGGCTGGACTATCAGGCCAAACAGCACCTCATGAAGATCTTGGCCAACGCGGCTCAACGAGGGCGAACCATCGTCTTGGCAACCCATGATGTGGAACTAGCTGCTGAACTGTCCACTCGCACCGTGATTGTTGCCGATGTGGCAATCGCTATGAACGCATTGAGTGATATTCCATGACAGTGCCCACCCTGTTGACTAAAGGGATCCCATCGCACACGGCGATCGCGGTGGGACCGCGCTCGCGCATTGTCTTAACCATTGTCAGCATCATCGGCTTAGTCGCCTTTTGTTGGCCGCTATTGATTACTCCCACTGCCGGAGTCGATCACAGTGCTGATGCGCCGTGGGTGTTCGCGTTGATCATCCCGTTCCTCATCGCGTTAATCGCGGCTGAGATTTCTGATGGCGGACTCGATGCCAAAGCCATCGCGATGCTCGGTGTCTTGGCTGCTGTTGGAACAGCACTGCGGCCACTGGGTGGCGGCATCACTGGGTTTCAACCGCTGTTCGTCGTTCTCGTCCTAGGTGGATACGCCTTCGGGGCCGGTTTTGGCTTCGTTCTTGGTGCGGTCACGATGCTCACGTCCGCCTTTTTGACCGGTGGTGCTGGTCCCTGGCTGCCCTTCCAGATGTTTGCTGCCGCATGGGTGGGCATGGGAGCTGGCCTGATTCCGCACGTGGCGATCAAGGGGCGGCTGTGGTTACTCGCAGCCTACGGGTTTATTGCATCGTTGCTCTTCGGCTTGATCATGAACCTGTCGTTTTGGCCATGGACTTTTGGCGTCACAGCAACAGCAAATAACTCACTCGCGTACATCCCCGGCGCGAGCACGCTCGAGAACCTCCAACACTTTGCGATCTTTCATCTGACCACGTCGCTGGGTTGGGATCTCACCCGTGGAATTGGCACAGCCGTGTTGGTGTTAGTTGCCGGCAAACCCATCTTGGCAGCTCTCGATCGAGCTGGGCGTAGAGCGCACTTTCCTTCTGCGAAGAATTAAGCCTTAGGGCTTGCCGTGACAAATGGTGGCTTAACAATCGTGCAGGGCAACGACCGCCCGCGAACATCCACCACAACATCACCATCAACATCGGCATTGACCAGAGCCAATGCAATGCCTTGATGCAAGGTTGGCGAAAACGTTCCACTGGTCACGAGTCCGATGTCATCGCCGCTTGCATTCCGCACGACCATGTCGTGGCGTGGGATTCCTCGCTCTGAAGCCAACAGACCCACCAACCGACGGCTTGGACCGTGGGCTCGTTGCACATCAAGGGCTGCTTTGCCAGCAAATATGGGCTTGTTCCATCCCACCGCCCAGCTCACACCGGCTTCCACGGGAGTGATGGTCGGCGACAGGTCCTGGCCGTGCAGCGGATAACCCATCTCAGTGCGCAAGGTGTCTCGGGCCGCAAGGCCACATGGCACCACCCCATCGACAGCAAGCAATGCCTTCCATAAGGCAACGGCATGACCTGCATCAATCGCCAGTTCAAATCCCAGCTCACCGGTGTATCCCGTACGGCAGACGGTGACATCGACACCATCAAAAGTGTCACTAACAAAACTCATGTACTCCAGGTCTGTGGCCAAACCAAGTGCTGCCAACACGTGTGCTGAACGTGGACCCTGCACCGCGATGATGGCGGTTTGGGTATGAAGGTTATGAATTTGCACGTCGGCTGGTATTGCTGCACGCAAGATTTCCAGCACGGTTGTGCAGTTCGCCGCATTCGGCATCAGAATCAATTCATCGTCACTGACGCGATACGCGATGATGTCATCGATCACCCCACCTTGGTCATTACACAGCAAGGTGTACTGGGCTTGACCGGGTCCAATGCGATCCAAACTGTTGGTCAGCACCGCATCAATGGCCGCAACCGCTCCTGGGCCGACAATCTGAGCGGTGCCCAAGTGTGAGACATCAAAAATGCCGACGCCGTTGCGAACTGCTTCGTGCTCGGCGGTAACTCCCCCGCCGGCATACTCCAAGGGCATCAGCCACCCACCGAAATCGGACCATTTAGCGCCCAATTCCTCATGGCTTGAGTGCAACGCAGACTGTAGAGCTTCACCCTGTTCAGCATTCGACATGTCACTGACGCTACTAGGCTAGGAATACCCAACTCACCGACACCGCCTGAAACGGATACGCCCTGTGACCAGTCTGCTCGTTCGCGATCGCACCGCCTTGAAGGCCAAGACGGACGTCCTCATCGTGGGTTTGCGTCCCAAGGGCAAGTCGGTTGTCGTTGTTGGATTACCCACCACGCTTAAGTCCGTCGCCAGCCAACTCAACAGCTCTTTGGCCAGCGTCCATGCGAAAGCCGATCTGCAGTCCGTCACCACGATTCCTGGGATTGCCGGTCTAGCCGCCACCTCCATCATCGCTGTAGGACTGGGGCCGGTTACCGCATCACAAACTGCTGGACAACAACACGAAGCTTTGCGCTTAGCTGCCGGTGCGGCCGTGCGCTCGATCAGCAAGGCCAGCACCGTGGCAATCATCAGCCCCAGTGACGAAGCCCAATCAGTGGCAGCCCTGGCACAAGGCGCACTCTTAGGCGCCTATCGCTTCACTGCGTTTCGATCAGAGCAACCCAAAATCACGATCAAAACCATCACGGTCATCACAGCCGCTGCCAAGGATCGCGACGTTGTAACTCAGACCAAATCCGCCGTCGCCATCGCGCAACGCGTTGACTTAGTCAAAGACCTGGTCAACACTCCGCCGTCACACCTGTCCCCTGTCGTCTTTGCCAAAACCGCTGCAACCGAAGCCAAAAAGCGCGGGATCACCGTGCAGGTCCTAGATGAAGTCCAACTCAAAAAGCGCGGTTTCGGCGGCATCATCGGTGTGGGCCAAGGGTCCATCAACCCACCGCGCCTGGTCAAACTCACCTACACCCACCCACAAGCCAAAAACACCGTCGCATTTGTTGGCAAGGGCGTGACCTTCGATTCGGGCGGTCTGTCCCTCAAGCCACCCAACGCAATGGAAACCATGAAGTCCGACATGGCTGGAGCCGCTGCGGTCCTAGGTGCAATTTTGAGCTTGGCCGACATCAAAGCCAAGGTCAATGTCACCGCGTACTTGGCCATGGTGGAGAACATGCCCTCGGGCACAGCTCAGCGACCGTCGGATGTCTTGACGATGTTCGGTGGAAAAACTGTTGAGGTTCTCAACACCGATGCGGAAGGTCGCTTGATCTTGGCCGACGCACTGGTCCTGGCCGTCAAGGATGGACACCAGACCATCGTTGACGTGGCAACACTCACGGGTGCACAAATGGTGGCATTGGGTAATCGCTATGCCGCGGCCATGGGCAACAACGACGCCACACGCGCCGCGGTTGTCGCAGCAGCCGATACCGCGGGCGAGTTGATGTGGCCGATGCCACTGCCGGCTGAATTGCGCCCGTCGCTCGATTCCACCATCGCTGACTTAAAAAACATCGGTGAGCGCTTCGGTGGAATGATGACTGCCGCAGTATTCCTGCAGGAATTCGTCAACGACAAGACCAATTGGGTGCACCTAGATATTGCTGGCCCGTCCTTCAATGAGGGTGGCCCCCATGGGTACACCGGCAAGGGCGGAACCGGCTATGCCTTGCGCACACTGGTGCAATTCGCACTCAACAGCGCGTAACCGCACTTAGGGGATCAGCACAACTTTTCCGCGAACGTGCCCAGTTTCTTGATTCAGGTGCGCTTGCTTTGCCTCGGCCAGTGGGAACGTCTGTGCCACGTGGACCACAAGTCGGCCATCAGCGACCATGTCCGCTAGGCCCTGCAGCTGAACAGCGTCAGGTCGAACAAAAATCAAAGCGACTCGAACTCCCAAAGACTCTGCTAGTTCATTATCGGGGCGCGCCGCCATTGTCACGGCGATACCACCGGGCTTGAGCACATGCAGTGAGCGATCAAGGACATCGCCACCCACGCAGTCAATGACTGCATCCAGGTCGCTGACCACATCTTCAAAGCGCGTGGTGTTGTAGTCAATGACTTCGTCCGCACCCAGCTCGCGCAGGAAATCATGATTGCTTGGCGAAGCAGTTGCGGTCACGTGCGCTCCGAGGAATTTCGCCAGCTGCACGACCAGGTGCCCCACGCCACCTGCGGCTGCCTGCACCAGGATCCGTTGCCCCGCAACAACTCCCGCCATCTCGACCAGGGCTTGCCACGCTGTCAAACCAGCAACGGGCAATCCAGCCGCTCGTGTGGCATCCAGTCCGGCGGGACGCATCGCCATGGCCGTATCGCTGACCACGATATGTGTGGCGTAACAGCCCAGCCGTGGAGCCATCCGCAACGTGCCCAGCACGTCGTCGCCCAGCTTCCATGCCGATACCTCAGCACCTACCGCCAGCACCTGACCGGCAAAGTCGCGGCCCAGCACCATGGGAAAGTTTTCGCCAAAAGCAGCGGAGTAATTGCCACCGCGCACCTTGAAGTCCACGGGGTTCACACCGACAGCATCGATACGCACTAAAACTTCGTGCGGGCCGTAACTCGGCATCGCACGCTCGTGCAGAACGAGCAAATCAGCATCGCCCCACGTGGGGATTTCGACAGCGGACATTACGTCAGGAATAGAATTCATGGATGAACTGTGGCAGAAGCCGGTGCCGATCGCGCGCGAAACCTACGAACCGCCGAGTTGGCGCTTGCGCTCGGCGGCCTTGAGCGCATCCCAGTCGCGCATCCGCTGGGGGTAGCCCACCAAGTTCGCGTCATAACAGGGAACGCCGAGCTTTTTGGCCCAATCAAACGCCGTGCCTTCGTCAGGAACTCGTCGACGCGTCCACTGGCCCGTACGAGCGACCAACAAAATCGAGGTCTGCGTCACCGTGGTGCGCGGCTCAATGAAGGCCTCGACACCTTCTTGGGCCTTGATGAACTGTTCAAGGTGCGCGCGATCATTGCGATCAGCGGCCCGATCCATCGAGCCCTCGACCGTGCGTGGCTTGCGCCGACCGAACAAGCCCACAACTACTCCTCATCGCTAATGCCCCGACGTGCGTATCGCCTCGCTGGAGGCGGGTGAAAACGAGCAAGCCCGAGGTGAAAGGATACAAACAATTGAGTGGTTTGTGCCAATTTCTTTTCGTCCTGGAGGCAGTTGCATGTCTGAAACCGGATTTGATCTCGTCATTCTCGGTGGGGGCAGTGGCGGCTATGCCTGTGCCCTGCGAGCCAGCCAATTAGGGCTGAGCGTGGCCCTGATCGAAAAGGACAAGCTCGGTGGTACCTGCCTACACAAGGGATGCATCCCGACCAAGGCGCTTTTGCACGCGGCAGAAGTTGCCGACACTGCTCGTGACTCCTCTGAGTTTGGTGTCAGCACCACATTGAATGGCATCGACATCGAAGGCGTCCTCAAGTACAAGGACAGCGTGGTCGGTCGCCTCTACAAGGGTCTGCAAGGTTTGGTCAAGTCCCGCTCGATAACTTTCATCGAGGGCGAAGGGCGCCTAGTCGGACCCAACACCATCGACGTTGCCGGCGTTCAGTACACCGGACGCAACATCGTGTTGGCCACCGGTTCGTATGCCCGCTCGCTTCCGGGCCTTGACATTGAAGGTCGCGTCTTGACCAGCGACCAGGCCCTCGACCTCAACGAAATCCCCACGAGCGTCATCGTTCTTGGCGGTGGCGTGATCGGCGTGGAGTTCGCCAGCGTGTGGAAGTCCTTTGGCGTTGACGTCACCATCGTGGAAGGCCTTCCCCGCCTAGTTCCGGCTGAGGATGAGGCGCTAAGCAAGGCCCTGGAACGGGCATTTCGCAAGCGTGGCATCAACTTCAAGACCGGTGTGCGCTTCAGTGGCGTAACCCAAGATCCCAATGGCGTGGTCGTGTCACTCGAATCGGGTGACACCTTGGCCGCTGACTACTTGTTGGTTGCCGTCGGTCGTGGACCGCGCACCGATGGTTTGGGCTATGCCGAACAAGGCGTATCGATGGACCGCGGTTTTGTTTTGACCAACGACCGCTTGCAAACCAACATCCCTGGTGTGTGGGCCGTGGGTGACATCGTTCCTGGATTGCAATTGGCTCACCGCGGATTCCAACAAGGCATCTTCGTTGCTGAGGAAATCGCTGGCCTGAACCCCCGCGCGATTGATGAAAGCGGAATTCCACGCGTAACGTACTGCGAACCAGAAGTAGCCTCGGTCGGCTTGACCCAAGCCCAAGCCGAAGAAGCCCATGGCGCAGCCAACGTCACCGCCTACGAATACAACTTGGGCGGAAACGGCAAGAGCCAGATCCTGGCCACCACCGGTTTCATCAAGTTGGTCCGCGTCAACGACGGTCCCGTCGTGGGAATCCACATGGTCGGGGCCCGAGTGGGCGAACTGATCGGCGAAGGCCAGCTCATCGTCAACTGGGAGGCCTACCCCGAGGATGTGGCCGCCCTGGTCCACGCTCATCCGACGCAGAACGAAGCCATGGGCGAGGCTCACCTTGCTTTGGCTGGCAAGCCCCTGCACGCCCACGCCTAGAATCGTCGTTGAACCTCTAATCTGGGTTTAACGAAAGTCCAACAAGAAGGAGTGCCAAGACCAATGCCGGTCTCCGTCACAATGCCGCAACTCGGTGAAAGCGTCACCGAAGGAACAGTCACTCGCTGGCTCAAGAACATCGGCGACACCGTTGCCATGGACGAGCCCTTGTTGGAAATCTCGACCGACAAGGTCGACACCGAGATTCCGTCCCCTGTGGCTGGAGTGCTCCTGTCCATCACCGCCGATGAAGACGCCACTGTTGAAGTCGGTGCGGAACTGGCCGTCATCGGTTCAGCTGACGAAGCCGGC
>CAMCVY010000042.1 GCA_945881995.1 Bifidobacterium breve
TGACCGAAGAAGAATCCCAGCGTCTGCTACAGATGGAAGGCGAACTTCACAAGCGCGTCATTGGCCAAGAGCAAGCCATCAAGGCTTTGTCGCAGGCCATTCGCCGTACTCGTGCGGGCTTGAAGGACCCCAAGCGTCCAGGTGGATCGTTCATCTTCGCTGGTCCATCGGGTGTGGGTAAGACCGAACTAGCCAAGACTTTGGCCGAGTTCCTCTTCGGCGACGAAGACTCCTTGATTCAGCTCGACATGTCCGAGTTCAGCGAGAAGCACACGGTTTCGCGCCTGTTCGGATCGCCTCCCGGCTACGTCGGTTACGACGAGGGTGGCCAGCTGACCGAGAAGGTGCGTCGCAAGCCGTTCTCGGTGGTCTTGTTCGACGAGGTCGAGAAGGCACACCCCGATATCTTCAACTCGCTGTTGCAAATCCTTGAAGACGGTCGTTTGACCGACAGCCAAGGTCGAGTCGTTGACTTTAAGAACACAGTCATAATCATGACAACCAACTTGGGAACACGTGATATTTCCAAGGGCTTCGGAATGGGCTTTGCCGCTTCTGGCGACACCCAGTCGTCCTACGACCGATTGAAGGCCAAGGTCAACGACGAGCTCAAGCAGCACTTCCGTCCTGAGTTCCTTAACCGCATTGATGACACCGTGGTCTTCCACCAGTTGAGTGAAGAAGAAATCGTTCAGATCGTTGATCTGATGATCGCCAAACTGGATGCGCGTATGCAGGACAAGGACATGGCCATTGACCTGACCTTCGACGCTAAGGCTCGGTTGGCCGCACGTGGCTATGACCCCGTCATGGGCGCTCGTCCGCTACGTCGCACGATTCAACGCGATATTGAGGATGAACTTTCCGAAAAGATCTTGTTCGGTGAGCTTCGCCCCGGTCAGATTGTGTTGGTCGACGTTGCGGGTGAGGGCGAGGATGCCCACTTCACCTTTACCGGCACCACTAAGGGCGAAATGCCAGACCTGCCACCGGTTGAAACCGCAGAAAGCGGTTCATCGGAGTAGCCCTATGCGGGTAAGGAAAAAGTGCCATCCGCACGGATGTCAATGAGGCCATCGGCGACCAACGAATCCAAGGCACGCGTGCGTTGTACGGGCTCGGGCCAGGCTTGATGGAGTTGTCCTAATTCGACAGGACCGTCGCTATTTCTCACGACTGCTAACAGCTGGCCACGGCATTGACGGTCGGTGCCTTCGTAGGTTTGACCCTTCCGGGTTGGCCCTTGCCATTCGGGCTTTCCGTTTAACCGCCACATGCACTGGGTGCGGATGGGACAGCCATCGCATTGCGGCGAACGTGAGCTGCACACCAATGCGCCGAGTTCCATAACGGCTGCACTGAGTCGGGCTGAGGTGTGAGGATCAGTCGGCAAGAGTTCGTCGGCTCTCGTGCGTTCGCGTTCAGTGATGCTGGTTGTCGTAGCAAATTGCACGCCATCGAATACCCGAGCATGCACTCTGCGTACGTTGGTATCCAACACTGCACAACGTCGCTGGAAGGCAAAGGCCGCGATGGCGGCAGCGGTGTATTCACCCACCCCGGGTAAGGATCGCAACTGGGGGAGAGTGGCCGGAATCTCGCCACCAAATTGCTCACAACACATCACCGCAGTGGCGTGCAGTCGCAGCGCACGACGTGGATAGCCCAGCCGCCCCCACATCACGATCGCTTCGCCAGGAGTGGCGCTGGCGAGTGCGCTGGGTGTGGGCCAGCGCTCCATCCACTGCGCAAAAGGTTCCAACACTCGGCTCACAGGGGTCTGCTGGAGCATAAATTCACTCACGACCACGGCCCAGGGGCTTGCTCCCCGCCAGGGGAGGTCGCGCTCGGCGTGGTCGAACCACTCGAGGAGGCTCGATCGCACTTCACGGGTGGTCTTAGGCGTGAGCACGGGCTCCACGCTAGGGGATCTGGGCTTTTACGCAACCACAGTGCCCCGTCCAGTTTCACCCTCTCTACTGTGTTACCTGTGTCTTCCCTGCTCAACCCCGTAGGTAATAAGCCGGCGCGCGTGTATTGGCGCCGCCGCATAGAAATTCTTGTGGTGCTCGTCATCCTCGTGCTTTTTGTCGGCAAAGCATGCAGCGGTGGTAGCCAGCCCGTTGCTGACAACACACCACTCCCCGCTGTCACGACCACGAGTTCGACCACCCCGACGCCATCGGCTTCGACGGATGTGGGCGCATCACCGACATCCTCACCCAGTCCTACGGCTGCCCGCACCCCAGCCAAGGGCGAATGCAAGGACTCTCAGGTACGGGTTTATGTCACGGCAGAAAGCTTGGAGAATCCCGTAGGTGGACCGGTTCTGATGCGCTTTGTTGTCGCGACGAACAGCGATACCACGTGCTTGCGCGATGTGGGTGGCTCACAAAATGAAGTGCGCATTACCTCTGCCAGTGGAAACCGCATCTGGTCATCTGATGATTGCAACCCCGGTGGAGCTGCCAATGTCCGCCCAATTTCACAGTCTTCGCCTTATGCGGTGACGGTGGAATGGAACGGAAAAGTCAGCAAGCCTGGTTGCAGCGGATCAAAGCCAGAAGCGTCGAACGGTTCGTATGTAGTCGTCGCGCGCAATGGCGATGTGAAGAGTCAGCCAGAGCCACTGATCTTGAACTAGGGCTGTTAGACGTAACGCTCAAGGATTGACGAGTCGGCTAAGCGGGACAACCCTTCGCGTACGGTACGTGCCCGGTTTTCACCGACGCCTTCCACGGCCTGCAAGTCATCAATGCTGGCGCCCAGCATCTTTTGCAAGGAGCCGAAGTGCTCCACGATGCGCTCGGCAACGGGGGCAGGTAGCCGCTGAACCTTGGAGAGCAACCGGAACCCGCGCGGGCTGAGCGGGAGTTCAAGGTCGGTGCCTGGGTGGCCCAGGGCCTTGGCGACCAGGCTGAAGTCGAGGAGTTCCTCCGCCGAAAGCTCAGCCAAAGCGTCAAGTGCGGCCTGAAGTTTGCGGCTGCGCTTGCCAGTGCCGGGCAGGTAGTCACGGGCGATGAACTCGCGTTCGTTATCCATGCCGGCAGAGATCTCGTCATGCTGGAGTGACAACAAGCGTCCGTCGACTCCGAGTTCAATGATGTAACCACGAATTTCCGCCGCGATACGCAGCACCATTTCAATGCGCTGTGCGACCACGGCAACATCCCGGATGGTGACGAAGTCGTCGATCTCCAAAGCCGTCAAGTTTCCCGCTACTTCGTTGAAGCGCTGCTTGTAACGCTCGAGCGTAGCGAGAGCTTGGTTGGCACGAGACAAAATGATGTCTGAATCCTCAAGCACGTAGCGACGACCAGCAACATAGATGGCGATCATCTGCATGGACTGCGAAACCGAGATGACCGGGTATCCCGTTTGCTTAGCTACTCGCTCGGCCGTTCGGTGGCGGGTTCCTGTTTCATCGGTGGTGATACTGGGGTCAGGCACCAGCTGAGTGTTGGCCCACAAAATCTTGGTGGCGGCTGAGTCGATGACCATCGCCGCGTCCATCTTGGCGAGTTCGCGCAGTTGTTGTGGTGAGAACGGCACGTCCAGTGCAAAGCCACCACTGAGCAGGCTGTCCATGCTCTTGTCGTAACCGAAGACAATCAGAGCACCCGTGCGACCGCGCAAAATGCGCTCAAGGCCATCGCGCAACTCAGTTCCAGGGGCAACAGCGGCAAGGGTCTCACGAAGGACTTGTTCTTGGTCAATGTCACCGGCCACGATGTTGACCCCTTCCCCTGTGCTGTGCTGTGTGTTCCGTTTGTTGGACTATAGCCCTGCATTAAGCGCGGGTTCGACTCGGATGAAGGGAAATAACGACGGCATGTGGGCTGGCGTTCACGCGATGGAGTTGAGGAAGACATCGGCTTTGGGGGCCGCGACTCCTAAGCGCTTGAGGCTGCTCGGATCGCGGTAGAAATGTCGCTCGCTTGGAGAACCTGCAGGCCGGTGGGGATCTGTGGCAAGGCACCACTGGGGATGATGGCCTTGGTAAACCCCAAGCGATGAGCCTCGGCTAAGCGTCGCTCAACTCCGGCGATGGGGCGTAACTCACCGGACAAGCCCACCTCGCCCATGGCAACGAGCCCGGGGAGCAGAAGGCGATCAGTAGCCGCCGAGGCGATGGCTAGGGCAACGGCTAAGTCCACTGCTGGCTCCTGGAGTTTTACTCCGCCGACAGTGGCAGCAAAAACATCGTGGGGTGCCAGGACGACACCACCGCGCCGCTCTAGGACGGCCAAGATCATGGCGGTTCGTGAGGAGTCCAGACCGCTGGTGGTGCGTCGCGGTGAATGGAGGGCAGAGGGCCCGACGAGGGCTTGAACTTCGGCGACGAGGGGGCGCCGGCCTTCGAGAGTGACGGTGACGCAGGTTCCGGCAACGGGATCATCGCGCCAGCTGATGAACAATCCACTCGGGTCAGGCAGCTCAACGATGCCTGTATCAATGAGTTCAAAACAGCCCACTTCATCGGTAGGCCCATAACGGTTTTTCGCTGCACGAATCATGCGCAGGCTGTGATCGCGGTCGCCTTCAAACTGCAACACCACATCAACCAGGTGCTCAAGTATCCGCGGTCCAGCGATGGTTCCATCTTTGGTCACATGACCGACCAGAACCGTGGCGATGGTGCGTTCTTTGGCGATCCTGATTAGCGCTCCGGCGACTTCGCGCACTTGTGTGACGCCACCGGCGGCGCCATCAATGTCTGCACTGGCGATGGTCTGAACCGAATCAACGATCAACAGTGTGGGGTTGATTGCGTCTATGTGAGCCACGAGCGCGGAAAGATCAGACTCGGCTGCCAAATACAACGAGTCAGCCAGGGCATTAATACGTCCGGCGCGCAGACGCACCTGAGCCGTAGATTCCTCTCCGGTGATGTACAGGACAGTGCCACCGGCTCGCGCAGCTTGCGCCGCAACCTCCAAGAGCAAAGTGGATTTGCCGACGCCAGGTTCACCGGCGACCAGGACGACTGCACCTTCAACAAGGCCGCCACCCAACACACGATCAAGTTCGCCCACACCACTGGGCGTGGCTTTTGCTGACTCAATCCCGATTTGTCCGATCGGCAATGCCGGTTCTGTGACTACACCGGCCCGGACTTCACGAAGTTTGGGAGCGCCAACTTCCGCGACGGTATTAAAACTTTGGCACTCACCACATCGCCCGGCCCACTTCGATGTTTTCCAGCCACATTCGCTGCACGCGAAGGCGGGACGCGCCTTGGAGGTTGCCATGGCTAAAACCTAGGGCAGTCCCCTGACAGAGTGGGCGTTAACTCGGGTCAGCGGGGTGTGGCGCAATGAGTGGCAAAAGCGGCCGTACGGCTTTGATGGCTTCGCGCACATCACAGAGTTCAACCAACTTCTTGTAGGCCTTCTTGCCTAGCAATTCGGTGAGCTCGTCCTTCGATGAGAGGTAAAGCGGTTGAGTGGCTTGGTGGGCTTCGGGGTTTCCCGTGCAATACCAATCAAAATCGTGTCCGCCATCGCCCCAGCCAGGACGGTCGTACTCGCCGATGACCATGACGGTGCGTTCATCGCCGTTGGCCAATTCGACTGTGTCGTAGGTGCGACGAATAGGGAGTTGCCAGCACACATCAGGCTTGGTCTCGACGTGGCTGACACCTTTAGCTGCCGCTAGGTGATGTAGCGCGCATCCACCACCGCCAGCAAAGTCGGGGTCGTTATTAAAGATGCAGGCCCCATCGACAACGCGCGTCTTGCGCTCGCCGTCTTCATCTTTTTCGATCCACTGCTCGGCCTGGCGCTGCCACATCTCAGGGGTGAGTTCGGCCACTGCTTTCTTCACGCGCTTTTCATCTGACTTGCCGCTGAAGTGAGCGCCATGAACGCAACAGCCCGAGTCAGGCATTGATGCGTCAATGCCCTTACACCCATTGCCGAAGATGCAGGAGTAGCGAGAGGTGAGCCAGGTCAGGTCAGCACGAATCAACTGATCCTCATCAGCGGGATCAAAAAACTCCACCCATTCGCGGGGGAATGTCAACGGAACCTCAGGCACGCGGACACCTTACGCGGTCAATCGTGGGGATGGAAGGTAGCCTCAGCACTGTGCGATTAGGAGTGCTCGATATCGGATCAAATACGGTCCATCTGTTGATCGTGGACGCCTATCATGGGGCGGCTCCGGTGGCGACTGCCTCACACAAGCTGGAATTGCGCCTCGCCGAGCATGTTGACGCAGATGGGTCCATTGACCGGCGCGGAGTCGACTCGCTGATTGACTTTGTTCGGGAGGCATGTGAGTTTGCCCAGGAAGAGGGCGCTGAAACTCTTCTGGCCTTTGCGACCTCGGCCATGCGTGATGCACCCAATGGTCGAGCAGTGCTCAAGAAGGTGCAACAAGCAAGCGGCGTGGAAGTTGCTGTCTTGTCCGGTGATGATGAGGCACGGACCACATTCCTGGCCGTGCGACGGTGGTTCGGCTGGTCTTCGGGTGAACTTTTTGTTGCGGACATCGGTGGTGGATCGTTGGAACTTGCCCTTGGCGCTGACGAAGAGCCTGCGGTTGGCTTGTCATTGCCCCTTGGTGCAGGTCGACTCACTCGGCAGTTTGGTAAGGATGGGGACCTTGATCTCAAGGGTCTGCAAGCGATGAAGCGATTTGTGGAGGATGAAGTCGGCACTGTTGTTGATGAATTCGCTGAACAAGAACTCGTTCGTCATTTCGTTGCTACCTCAAAATCTTTTCGCCAGTTAGCTCGAATTAATGGTGCACCGCCGAGTTCTGAGGGGCACCACATCACTCGCTTGCTCAAGCGCAGCGGCCTGGACGGCATGGCCGAGCGCTTGGTTGATATGTCAATGGATGAACGCGCGAAGTTGCCCGGGGTTTCTCGCGGACGCGTCCAACAATTGCCAGCAGCTGCCGTAGTAGCCGAGGGTGTGATGAATGCCTTTGGTATTGATGCCTTTGAGTTGTGCCCGTGGGCCCTGCGAGAAGGCATGATTTTGGAGTATCTGGACGCAATGCCTGTTCAACACCACCGTGTATAGCGGTTCCAGTGTCAAGATAGAAATCCTGAGCGAACGGCGACCAAAGGACACCTTGTGAATCAACTGACCTTCGTGGGCGGCGGTCGCATGGGGGAGGCACTCATTGCCGGTGCCTTGCGGGGAAGTTTTGTGCCAGCCGACATTTCGGTGGTCGAGCCCGATGGCGCACGCGCGCAGGTCCTCACTCAGTCCTACGGCGTTGAGGTCTCGGCCGATCCGGCATCCATTGCCCGATCATCCGTCGTTGTCTTAGCGGTCAAGCCTCAAGTACTCATGCAGGTGTGTGAACAACTCACGCCACACCTTTCACCCAACACATTGATTATTTCGATCGCAGCCGGCGTACGAACTAGTGCGTTGGAAGCGGCGTTGCCACCGGGCATCGCGGTGGTGCGCGTGATGCCTAACACCCCTGCTTTCGTCAATGAAGGGATGAGCGTCCTGAGTGCCGGCTCGCAAGCCTGCGATGCAGACATGGCGCGCGTTCGCCAACTGTTTGAGCCGGTCGGAAAAGTTCTCGTCGTCGATGAGGCGGATCAAGATGCCGTCACCGCGATTAGCGGAAGTGGTCCGGCGTATTTCTTTTACCTGGTTGAGGCCATGGAGGCCGCGGCTGTGGGGCTGGGCCTCTCAGCAGAGGTTGCCCATGTGCTGGCGGTTCAAACGGCCCGCGGCGCAGGAGTGATGGTGAGTCAAAGCGCTGACTCAGCGGAAACGTTGCGGCACAACGTGACGTCGCCCGGTGGCACGACGGCCGCTGCTATCGCTCAACTCGACGAGCACCAGGTGAAGCAGGCTGTCGAGAGTGCAGTGAAGGCAGCGCATCAACGATCCATTGAGCTGTCCTGAACCGCACGTGAGATAGGCCACCGCTGTGAACGCGCGTGCGCGTCATCCCCTGATTACGATGGGGTAGTGAAAACACATAGCTTGGGATTTGTTGTGGTGATTGCTGTCCTAGCCCTGACTGGCTGTGGTGGTAATCAAGACACCGGTATCGAAACCGGTTCCGTCATCACGAGTTCGGTGTCGGAATCTGTTGAAGCCGCCGGTTCAATTTCGGCAAAAGCGGTCGTGACCATTTCCAGCCCTGCCTCGGGAACGATCGGCCAACTGTTCGTTCGCGATGGGCAAAAGGTGCGTAAGGGCCAAAAGCTCGCGGTTATTTCCTCACCGTCGACTCAAAAGCAGCTAGCGCAAGCACAGTCGGCAGCGCAGTCCTCGTCTGTTTCCATCCCGACGCCAACCGCTACTCCGGCAGCGACCGCACTCGCCCAAGCAGATGCGACGGCGAATGCTGCTTTTGATGGGGCACAAACGGCCATTGATTCGCTGCCAGCGGGACCGGCCAAGACGCAGGCTCAAACCGCCCTCGCGCAAGCCAAAGCTCAATACGCCTTAGCGCGCGTGCAAGTTAGCGCCACGACGTCGTCAACCAATGATGCACTCACGAATGCTCTGGCATCCATCTCACAACTTGTTAACGCGCAGGGAGGGACCGCTGATCTCGCAGTATCAGCTGCTCGCGATGCGGTCAAAGCCCTGACGATTCGATCGCCCATTTCCGGCATCGTGACCTTTGACGCGGTAGCGAGTGCAAGTTCAAGTGGTGCTTCTGGTGTCTTGAGTCAGCTGCCCAGTTCACTGCAAGGTTTGGCCTCAAGTGTCCTTGGTAGTGGCGGTGGGAGTTCGGCCTCATCGAGTGGTTCCTTGACTAAGGGGTTACCCGTGTCTTCGGGTCAACCATTGTTGACGCTGACCGACGTAGCAGGCCTGACACTGACAACCCAGGTTGATGAAACCGACATCTTGCTCGTCAAGACCGGAATTAAAGCCAACGTGCAGTTGGACGCTGTTCCTGATGCGAACTATCAAGGGCGCGTCACCAGCGTGGGTGTGACTCCGTCGACATCATCGCGCGGCGGGGTCTCGTATGTCGTGCGGTTGTCGTTTGGTAGCGGAACTACTGCCGATGGGCTACGTGCCCCACGGCCGTTACCGGGCATGAGTGCTGTTGCTCAATTGCAGGTACGTACGGATCGGGCTGCTATCTCGGTTCCTGCGTCAGCAGTTTTCCGTGACCTGGGATCGGACTCGGTGTGGATTGTGGTTGATGGCGTTGCCAAGAAGCGGGTGGTGCGGTTGGGTGCGCAAGGCGCCGACACCATCGCGATTGCCTCCGGATTGAAGGTAGGCGACACGATCGTGATTCGTGGTGCTGATCGTGTGCGCGAGGGCCAGTCGCTTTCATGAGTGAGCCCGCGGTTGAGGCAATCGACGTCACGCGTTCCTATGAACTTGAAGGTGGCGTAGTCGTCAATGCTCTGAGCGGAGTCTCGTTACGCATCGATACCGGTGAGTATGCAGCCATCATTGGACCCTCGGGTTCAGGCAAATCGACTCTGATGCACCTCCTGGGCTGCCTGGATCGCCCGACCACCGGTGCGCTGCGCATTGCTGGTGCCGACGTCTCCAGTTTGGACGACACTCAACTAGCCCAACTGCGCAATGAAACCGTTGGTTTTGTCTTTCAGTCGTTCCAGCTACTGCCACGCATTAGCGCAACGGCCAATGTGGCCATGCCTTTGGTGTACCGAGGGACAGCTCGTGCTGAACGAATTGAGCGGGCCCGGGCCGCGCTGGAGTCTGTGGGGTTAGGGCATCGGCTTGACCATCGACCGACCCAACTCTCCGGTGGTGAGCAGCAGCGCGTAGCTATTGCTCGAGCCCTTGTGTCGCAACCCACGCTGTTGCTTGCCGACGAACCGACCGGCAACTTGGATACACAAAGTGGCGTCGATGTGATGCGTTTACTCGAGCAGTTGAACACCGATCACGGTGTTGCGGTCATTTTGGTGACACATGACCACGAGGTAGCTGCTCGCGCTCGACGCCGAATTCGCATTCGGGACGGCTTGATTGAGTCCGATGACGGCGCACACAGTGTGGCTGATCAATCGGTGGCGCCATGAGGTTTGCTGAAGCGTTTCGGGTCGCTCTTGATGCCCTGCGCGCCAATCGCCTGCGCAGCCTTTTGACCATGCTTGGTGTGATCATCGGTGTTGCTGCTGTGGTGATCCTGGTGGCGATCGGTTCGGGCGCGAAAGCGGAAGTGGAAAAACAAGTAGAAGGCCTGGGCTCAAACCTGATTCTGGTGGTGCCCGGGAGTTTGGAAATTGGAGGAGCGCCCTCGGCTAGTCGTCTTGAGTTGACAGATGTTGAGTTGTTGGGCCGAGCAGTCGGAGATGCCAAC
>CAMCVY010000043.1 GCA_945881995.1 Bifidobacterium breve
CTGGCATAGCCCTTTGCTGGCAAGGATCGAAGGCCTAAAAAGATGTCATCGCGGTGCGGGCCCACCAGGGACATTCCGCGCTCCAGCTCGCTCTTACGGGCACTCACTATCGCCTCGTGAAAACCCGACTTAATCGCCTCCAATGACGTGCCCACATCATCGCCCAAGAAGCTTCGATACTCGATGGACGTTTCACCCGATTCGGGTGCCAGGTCGGTGTAGGCCGCCAACACCAAAGGCCGCAACTCGTTGATGAGCTCGATGCGAGCTTGAATGATCTGTGAACCTAAATCACTCAGTTGTTCATCCCAGACAGCAAGAGTTGACTCGAGGTCTTCTTGCGGTCGCGATGACCGTGCTGATTTCAACAGTGAATTGCGTTGCTTTAACACGCGGTCATAATCACTACGAATTCCTGCGAACCGCGGTAACCGTGCCGCTAGCAACTCATCAAGAAATTTGCGTCGCTCACCAGGTTCACCCTTGACCAGCGCTAAGTCCTCGGGAGCAAACAAAACGGTTCGCAGTGTTCCCAGCACATCGCGAGTGCGCGTCACTGGAGCATTGTTTAGTCGTGCTCGGTTGGATCCCGAAGCGGTGATCTCAAGATCAACATCAATAGATCGACCCTCACCCACCACGGTGCAGCGAACAATGGCGCGCTCTGCTCCGTCACGCACTAACGGAGCGTCGGTAGCCACCCGGTGGCTGGACAGGCTGCCCACGTAGCGCAGGGCTTCCACCAAATTGGTCTTTCCCTGCCCATTGAGCCCAACAAAGACGGTGATTCCAGGTTCTAACTCCACCACGGCAGTTGAGTACGACCGGTAATCCACCAATTCAAGGCGCTGGACAAACACGGCTCACACCAAAGAACTCAGGGAAAAAATCATCCGGCCATACGAACGGGCATCAAGAGGTAGCGGTAGCTGCTGTCTGGTTTCGCATCAGCGGTGAGCATTCCCGTGAGCACGGCCGGCTTACTTGATGACACAAAGGTCATCGACACGTAATCACCAACAACGGCATTCAATCCATCAACCAAATATTGCGGGTTGAACGCGATCAAAATTTCTTCACCAGTGACCTGGGCATCAACCGATTCACTCGCTTGGGCTTCATCACCAGTGCCAGCCTCGAGAGTGAGGCCTTCACTTGAAAAAGCTAACCGGATTGGAGTATTGCGTTCGGCCACCAGCGAGACACGCTTTACCGCGTCAATAAATGATGCTTTTTCAATCTGTGCCGACGTCGCCGAGTCATCGGGAAATAGGGATCGGTACTTCGGGAATTCACCATCAATGAGTCGCGTGGTTGTGCTGCGGCCAGCGCCGGAAAAACCAACCAGTGATTCCACTGCTCCATCGCGGGAGCTGAACGCCAACTCAACTTCAGTCGCTGACGTCATGGCTTTTGCGGTCTCATTAAGGGTTCGGCCCAGGATTAATGCCGTTGCCGAAATCGAGGATTGTTCAGGTTTCCACGGGATTTCACGCACTGCTAAGCGGTACCTATCGGTGGCCGCAAGAGTCAGTGTGTCGCCTTCAATTTCAAGTCGAATGCCAGTGAGTGCGGGAAGTGTTTCATCGCGACCAGCGGCAATAGCTACTTGACTAATCGCTGACGTGAATGTGGGTCCATCGATGAGACCAGAAACCGTTGGCATTGAGGGAAGTGATGGGTAGTCCTCGACCGGCAGAGTCAGCAATGTAAATCGTGAACTGCCGCATTCAACATTGACCCGTGGACCATCAGTGGCGATCGTGACTGGTAGGTGTGGCAGGGCGCGAGTGATGTCCGCTAACAAACGACCTGACACTAAAACACGACCCGGTTCTTCAACATCGGTATCAAGAGAAATTTGAGCAGAAACTTCAAGATCAAATCCAGACAGCGTTAATGATGTTTGCTTTGCTTCAAGGAGAAGTCCAGCCAAAACTGGCGCAGTTGGGCGCGCTGGCAAACTGCGTGCAGCCCAAGCCACAGCATCAGCTAAGGCACTCGAATCGATCGTGAATTTCACGTGTGTTCCTTCCTTGCACCGCAGTGGTACATGTCGCTACCTCACAGGAGATGGCAGACAGTGACTGTGGTGATCATGCCGGATGTGTCAAAGCGGTGTGTATGGAACCTCAATGTGGGCTCAATCCACATGTTCTGGAATTACACATTAAGTAGATAGATAAATGTCGTAGTAGTACTAGGTGGTGGGGATAGTGGGGACAACCTTGAATTAGGCACGAAATTCACACTTTTCCCTGGGGAAGCACCTCAGGTTTTCCTGTGGATAAATTGTAAAATTTGTGGATAACTTATGTCTCTCCTACCAGTTTCCTGGTTATCCCCGAGGTTATCCGGAGCTTTCGTCCCAAATACACACGTTTATCCCCAGGTTGTGTATGAGGCTGGTGGAACAGATGTTATTGCTGGGTTTGGGACTTAATCCGGTTGGTTAGTTCCGATACCTGGTTAAAGACGCTGCGCCGCTCACCCATCAGGGTGCGGATCTTGCGGTCGGCGTGCATCACCGTGGTGTGGTCACGGCCACCAAATTGCTGGCCTATCTTGGGAAGGGAGAGGTCAGTCAATTCTCGACACAGGTACATGGCGATCTGGCGAGCGTTCACTAAAACACGGGAGCGAGATGCCCCGCACAGGTCATCAATGGTCAAACCAAAGTACTGAGCGGTTTGGGCCATGATCGTTGCCGAGGTGATTTCGGGGCCGGCACCATGGGGGAACAAGTCCTTCAACACAATTTCAGCTAGGGCCATATCGACCGGCTGACGATTGAGGTTGGCGAACGCGGTGACTCGGATAAGTGCACCTTCAAGCTCACGAATGTTGGTTGCCACCTTGGACGCGATGAACTCCAACACCTCCGGTGGAGCAGACAACTTTTCTTGGGCCTGCTTCTTTCGCAAGATCGCAATACGTGTCTCGAGGTCAGGTGCTTGAACGTCGGTCATCAGACCCCATTCGAAGCGTGAGCGCATGCGCTCTTCAAACTGCTCGAGCTGTTTGGGTGGCAAGTCACTGGTGACAACAATTTGCTTATTCGCGTTATGCAACGTGTTGAAGGTATGGAAGAACTCTTCCTGAGTTTGGACTTTGCCCTGCAGGAATTGCACGTCGTCGACCAACAACACATCAATATCGCGATAGCGCTTTTGAAAAGCTTGGGCTTTGTCGTCACGAATACTGTTAATGAAGTCGTTGGTAAATTCCTCGGAACTGACATAACGCACACGTGCTCGTGGGTTGAGGTTTCGCGTGTAGTGACCAATCGCGTGCAGCAAGTGGGTCTTACCCAAACCAGATTCGCCATAAATAAACAGCGGGTTGTAGGCCTGGGCAGGCACTTCAGCAACGGCAATGGCTGCTGCGTGAGCAAACCGATTTGACGAGCCAATAACGAAAGTGTCGAAGGTGTATTTCGGGTTCAAGCGCGAGGTGTCAGTACCGCGTTGGGTGGGGAGCTCGCTGGGGGTAGGTGCATCACGACGAGCAGCCGCTAAATCAATAACGGCATCCTGTGTCGGCTCACCATTGGTAGTTGATGCACCGTTGTCGGTGGGTGTTTCGCTCTCTGCTTCAACAGTGACGGCTAGTCGAACTTCGTGGCCAAGGGCCTGCGACAGTGCGTTCACCACAACGTCGCGTAATTTGGTTTCGAGGACTTCTTTGGTCAACTCGTTCGGCGCAGCCAGCAACACCGTGTCACCGACAACCGCAATCGCGTGAGTCAGATCGAGAAAGGCATGCTGGTGACGAGGCAGATCTGCGTCGGCAACATTGGTGAGGACTTGCGACCAAATGTTGTCCAGGTCCACGCTTTGATCAACAGACTCGGTCACTGCTCCTACTTTCCTCAAACGGTCAAATCGGGCGATACAGGTACATCCACAAAGTTATCCACAGGCTGTGCATGTGGAACTGGGGATTCCCCTAAAACGGGACGCAGTAGGACCTTGACGGCTTTCGGGGTCTACATCGCTGGTACTAGGGAAGTGCAGCAGGGGCGAAAACCTACCCTGAGGTCGGACCTCAAGGCAAGGTTTTCCACAAGATAGCCAAACACCAAGAAACGGTGATCATCACCCCCCTTACTAACTTGGGAACGCGCTCCGGGGGTCCGCGGGCAGGTGGGCGATAGGTTCCAGTCACGCGGGATGTGGCCAGCCGGTGCCCCCACTGACCAAGAGTCAAGGCAGGCGCGTATTCTGGTCATTCGTAAATCGTGCGTTCAGCACGCTACTTCCCTTTGGAGCCATTGTGAGTAAGCGCACGTTTCAGCCGAACAACCGGCGTCGCGCCAAGACCCATGGATTCCGTCTGCGTATGCGTACCCGAGCTGGTCGAGCCATCATCGCGAACCGCCGCGGCAAGGGTCGTTCGAAGCTCACGGCCTAGTTCAATGGTGGCCACATCACGGATGCGTCATCGCCGTGATTTTCAAGCCGCGCAGCAAGGCGTCAAAGTAGCTGGCAAGTACGTGGTGTTGCACCACAAAACCCTTATAAATCAAGGGGATTCTGCGGATCCTGTTGTTGGATACGTGGTGTCAAAAAAAGTCGGAAATGCCGTGGTGCGCAATCGCGTTCAGCGCCGACTGCGTCACCTTCTTCATGAAACGCCGCAACGCATCGCGCAAGGAAGCCTGCTGGTGATCCGAGTGTTACCGAGCGCTGCACAAGCCAACAGTGCAGAGTTAGGTCACGACCTTGATCGACTCTTACAACGGTTGGAAGCTGGCAGATGATGACGTTGCTCAGCACGGTGTTGATTGCTCCCATTCGGTGGTATCAACGATGGATCTCGCCAGCCCTCCCGCCAACCTGCCGGTTCTATCCCTCCTGCTCGGCCTACGCGGTCCGCGCTCTCGAGACCCACGGGCCAGTCATCGGCCTGTATTTGGCTATTCGACGGTTATTGCGCTGCCACCCCTGGACTCCTGGCGGAATTGACCAGGTCCCACCCAAGGGACAATGGTCATCCACGCCGACACCGTATGACCCCGACGAAGACCAGATCGACAGCAATCAAACCCAGCGCAACCGAACCCAGCGCAACCGAACCCAGCGCAACCGAACCATCAGTAATGCACCAAGCAGCGAGACAGTGACCCGGTCGCAACCCGCAAAGGCCAGCGCGACATCCTTAGGACGCGAACTGCGCAACACTTCTTGCGCCCATCCCTTGACCCAGGGAGCTTGACCCGTGGAGTTGATCAATACCGTTTTCGGTCCGCTTGAGTGGATCGTTTCGTTTGTCTTGGTTGCGTTTCACAGTGGACTGACTGCGCTAGGACTTCCTGCCGATGGTGGCGCGTCATGGACGTTGTCAATTGTCGGCCTAGTGATCTTGATCCGCATCATTTTGATCCCACTTTTTGTTCGCCAAATTAAGGCGCAGCGTGGGTTGCAAATTTTGCAACCGAAGATGAAAGAGATTCAAAAGAAGTACAAGGACGACCGCGAAAAGCAGTCGGCGGAAATGATGAAGCTGTACAAGGAAACGGGCACTAACCCGTTATCTTCGTGCTTGCCAATTCTTGCGCAATCGCCGATTTTCTTTGCGCTCTTTCAGGTTCTCAATGGGATTGCGACTGGCCAAGCGCGAGGCGTCTTGACCCCTGAGTTGCTGGAGTCTGCGCGTAATGCTCGCGTTTTTGGCGCACCGCTTTACGCCACATTTGCTAATGCAAACGAGTACCTCGCACAAGGGGTGTCACCTACTTCGGTTCGCATCGTCACCGTCATTTTGATCGCGCTGATGACGTTCACGACGTTCACGACGCAACGTCAATTGATGTTGAAGAACATGCCATCGGATAACCCGATGGCGCAACAACAAAAGATTTTGTTGTACGTCTTCCCGTTGATGTTTGCTTTCTTCGGTATCAACTTTCCGATTGGTGTTTTGATCTATTGGTTAACCACCAACTTGTGGACCATGGGTCAACAGTTTTATGTCATTCGCAACAACCCCACACCAGGAACTCCGGCTGAGGCGGCCTACAACGAACGCCAAGCCATTAAGGCTGCACGTGGTGGTTCATTGATTCAGCGTGTGACAGGTAGAGGTCCAGTAGTCAGCAATGAACCCGTCGAGAAGATCGAAGAACCCAAGGTCGTTCGGCAACAACCCAAGCGCAAACCCAAGAGTGCCCGTAAGAAGCAATAGTCGTTTTATCCCTTTTGTCCGGTTAACTGTGCGTAGCGCCCGGGATCGGGGCTAGCGAAAACAAGGAGTAATCATGAGTGATTCCGTTGAGACCACTGACGCTGTTGAGGCTGAGGTCAGCGAGCAGGCAGAACCAAAGAACCGCCAGTCGCTGTTAGTTCAAGAAGGCGACATTGCCGCCGACTACATCGAAGGAATGCTGGACATCGCTGACCTTGGTGATGATGGCGCTATTGACATGGACGTCGAAGGCGACCGAGCTGTCGTGGCCGTGACCGGCGAAGGCGTGGATGTCCTGGTGGGCGACAACGGTGAGGTCCTCAACGCCCTGCAGGAACTGACCCGGCTGGCGGTTCTGCGCGAAACGGGTGAGCGTTCCCGCTTGATGCTTGATGTGGCCGGTTACCGGGCCCAGCGCCGCGAAGTCCTCACTGCCCTGGGAACCGAGGCTGCCGACAAGGTCAAGGCCAGCGGGGAAGCCCTCTCGCTCGAGCCGATGAACGCCTTTGAGCGCAAGGTCGTCCACGACGCTATCGCTGCCGCGGGCTTGAAGTCAGAATCCGATGGTGTGGAGCCGAGTCGCTTCATCGTCGTCCTGCCTGCTTAATGGTTTCACGGGAAACATCGCCAGACGCTGAAGCCATCTTTGGTGACCGGTTTCCCTTGGTTGAGCGTTATGCCCATTGGCTGGCCGGCGAAGGGGTGGTGCGTGGGCTCTTGGGTCCGCGGGAGGTCGATCGGATCTGGGATCGGCACATCCTCAACAGTGCCCTAGTGAGTGAGTTCATTCCGCAAGGCGCCACGGTGGCCGACCTGGGTTCGGGTGCTGGTCTGCCAGGGATTCCGCTGGCACTGGCTCGCCCTGACCTGTCGGTGACCCTGGTGGAACCCCTGTTGCGTCGGATGACGTTTTTGACTGAGGTCTTGGCTGAGCTGCAGTCCATGGCCACTGAACCACTGAAAGTGGAGTTGATTCGTGGTCGAGCCGAGGAACTGCACGGCAAGGCCACCTTTGATGTGGTCACGGCTCGCGCGTTGGCGCCCCTGGAGCGTTTGGTGCGGTGGGCGGCTCCGTTACTGGGATCTGGGGGGCAGTTGGTGGCCCTCAAGGGGAGCTCAGCGGGGGAAGAGATTGAGCAAGCAGCCGCAGCGCTGGCCAAGGCTGGCTTGTCGGCTCGGCTTGAGGTAGGCGAGTCCATCACCGTGGTGATCGCCTCCTAGCGGGCAATCAGGGGATTGCCTACACGCGAGTTATCTGTGCGTGGCAAGATCAGCGCAAGGGAAGTTTTTACGGCATGACTGAAGGCACCTGGTGTGCCTGCCGAGACCAGAAAGGCGGGCGAAAAGTTTCGTGAGTACGGAACCAGCGTCCAAGGTCGGATGGCCAGAAAACCCTTCTGTCGCAACGGATGTCGAACCCTCGAAGTCACCGTCCTTAACATCTTCTGGACTGGGCTGGCCAGCAGAAGTGGGTGGTTCTGCGGATGACTGATACCCCCAGCTACTTCGGTCCATCCGATGCAGCCTTGCAGGCAGCCGTCGATGTTTCACGGGAAACATTGGGCGGTGGCTCGGATACCCCGATCGCCCAAGCCGCGGCCGCCGCTGTCTTGGTGGCTTCCGGCCGAGTGGCCGACCAACTCCCCCGCCCCGCCCAGACGCGGATCTTGACCATTTCTAACCAAAAAGGTGGTGTGGGTAAGACCACGACCACGGTCAATCTCGCGGCCGGCCTAGCGTTCCAGGGGCTACGCGTTCTGGTGATTGACCTCGATCCACAGGGCAACGCCTCTACGGCCTTGGGCATGCCCCACCACGACGAGGTCGATTCAATCTACGAAGTCCTGCTGGAAGATATGCCGCTCGCCCAGGCGGTACAAAAGGTGGAGCAAATCCCTAATCTCTATGGCGTTCCAGCCACGCTGGATCTGGCCGGGGCTGAGTTAGAGCTGGTCTCGCTGGTCGCGCGAGAAAACCGCCTCAAGCGAGCCATCGATACCTATCTTAGCCAATCAACTGATAGGTATGACTTTGTCCTCATCGACTGCCCGCCCTCGCTGGGATTGCTCACGGTCAATGCACTCGTGGCGGCTACGGAAGTGCTGATTCCGATTCAATGCGAGTACTACGCACTTGAGGGTTTGGGACAACTCGTGCGCAACGTGGAAAAAATCCAAGAGTATTTAAATCCAGCTGTTTTTATCTCCACCATTTTGCTCACGATGTATGACGGGCGCACCCGTTTGTCTGCACAAGTGGCGCAAGAAGTGCGTGACTTTTTTGGTGAACGCGTTTTGCCTACAGCAATTCCGCGATCAGTTCGTGTGTCCGAAGCACCGTCATTTCAGCAAACTGTGTTGACCTATGACCCAGGGTCGACAGGTGCACAAAGTTACTTACAAGCCGCTCGCGAATTGGCCTTACAGGCATGACAAAAGTAGGGAAAAAATGAGTGCAAAACAGCGTGGATTAGGTCGTGGTTTGGGAGCTCTCATTCCGACGGCGCCAGGACCCCAAACGAGCGCTGAGGCTGGTAGTCAGCCCAGTACTGGGGCGGGTTCTGCAGGTTCTGGGACCGCGGTTCCCGGTGCCAGCCGAGGCGCAAAACTGGCCCACAATCCATCGGCACAACCGGCTGAATTTGTGGTTCCCGAGGGCGCCTATTTTGCTGAACTTCCACTCGATTCCATCACACCGAATCCGCGTCAACCGCGAACTGTTTTTGATCCCGAAGCGCTCGATGAATTGATTCATTCGATCAAGGAAATTGGGTTGTTGCAACCCGTTGTTGTTCGCCCATTGTCGAACAATCGTTTTGAATTAGTCATGGGTGAGCGTCGTTGGCGTGCACACACTGTTGCCGGTTTAGCGACAATCCCAGCCATTGTCCGCGAGACCGCTGACGCAGATTTGTTGCGCGATGCGTTGCTCGAAAACTTGCACCGCAGTCAACTCAATGCACTTGAAGAAGCGGCGGCGTACAGCCAACTCCTTAATGACTTCGGCTGCACGCACGATGAGTTGGCTCAGCGCATTGGTCGCTCGCGTCCACAAATCTCCAACACCATCCGCCTGTTGAAGCTTCCTCCAGCGGTCCAATCCAAGGTGGCGGCAGGTGTGCTGTCAGCAGGCCACGCACGGGCTCTGCTGGGCCTTGAGGACTCCAAGGCGCAGGAAGCTCTGGCTACCAAGATCGTGGCTGAGGGCCTTTCGGTGCGCACGGTTGAGGAACTGGTGAGCCTGGGATATACCGGGCCCGCCGCCAAGAAGTCCGGGACAAAGAAGGCCGGACCGAACTGGTCAGAGTTGGTCGATCGCCTCGAGGACCGTTTAGATACCAAGGCAGCGATTTCGGCATCAGCCAAGGGCCGGGGAAAAATCACCGTGGAATTCGCCAGTTTTGACGACTTGCGCCGCATTATCGACACCATTGCGGGACCGCAGAAGTAACTGCATCGGTGTTTAGGCCTGGGCTGAGTGAGCCTCAATCGCATCGTTGACCAGGGCCAAGCACACCTCTGAGAGGTCTAATCCGGCCGCTTCAATGGCCTGTGGAAGCAGGGAAGTTTCGGTCATTCCAGGCGCAACATTGGCCTCAATAAATTGCGGAACACCCTCGCCGTCAATGATGAAATCGGATCGTGAAAATCCCGTTAACCCAAGAATGGTGTGAACGGCCAGGGCAGCATCGGCGACGCGTTGTGACACCTCGTCAGTGATGCGCGCGGGTGCAAAAAATTCGGTAAGACCAGCGGTATATCGAGCGTTGTAATCGTAGAACTCACCATCGGGAACGATCTCCACCGCAGGCAGTGCAACGGGGCCGTCACCAAGATCAATGACGGAAACCGCAACTTCAGTGCCGGCGATGTAGCGTTCGATCACGGCGCAATCAGCGTAGGAAAAGCACGAGACCATCGCAGTGGGAAGTTCGGCAGCTGAGCGAACGATGCTCACACCCAAGGACGATCCACCCTTGG
>CAMCVY010000044.1 GCA_945881995.1 Bifidobacterium breve
TGCGTTGAATCTGTCCTCGTTGTGCAAACACCAACCCGGCAGCAAAGTCGACCAAACGCTTGGAGTCTGCTTCGTCCATCTCGGTCAAGTTCATGATGACGGGAGTGCCTTCGCGATACTCCAGCCCAATGCCACGTGCATCGTTATAGGTGCGCGGGTGCATGGTGGTGATGCGACCGGAGTCGATCACTGCCGGCGTAGGTCGCGAAACAGGAATGACAGCAGGAGCGGTGTCGTACTGCTGCACCTGTCGCGGCTGTTGTGCAACAACGGCACGCTCGTACTGATCACTAGGAGCTGCATAGTCGTAATCGTTGTATTGCTCGTCGCCCTCTTCAACCAATCCAAGGTAAACGGCCATCTTTCGCATGGCACTTGCCATTGACTTTGCTCCTCTAACTGTTAGCTGTTAGCTGTTAAGTGTGTCGACCTGTCGCACCGCGGGATCGACGGCTCTTGAACGCTACCCGACTCAGGCACGGTTGCCGAGGATCGCGCTGCCTATTCGTACGTGTGTCGCACCGGCCGCGATGGCCGCCTCGAAATCCTGTGTCATCCCAGCGGAGATCCAGGTCGCCTGTGGGAAGGCCCCCTGCAATCGCTGGCTGATGTTCCAGAGGTCACCAAACGCGCGGGAAGGCTCTACCCCTAAGGGCGCCACAGCCATCACTCCGGCCAAGGACAGGGTCGAACTGCCAGCCAGTGCTTCGGCCACGACCGCCAGGTCGGCGATCATGCAGCCACCTCGATCCGGATCCCCATCAAGGCTGACCTGAACAAGCGCCTGAATCGGAGTCGGAACCACCACCCGATCAAAAGCCTTGACGAGACTGACCCGATCCACTGAGTGCACCACGTCAGCCCACTGGGTCACGGTCTTGGCCTTATTACTTTGGACTTGACCCACTGCGTGCCAACGCAAGCCTTGGTGCGTCATCTGCTCTCGCTTGGGTCCGGCCTCTTGATCTTTGTTTTCGCCCACATCCGTGACACCCAGCTCCTGAAGTATTTCTACATCAGAGACGGGGTACGTCTTGGTGACCACCACAACAGTGACGTCATTGCTTGAGCGGCCCGCTTGCTGGCACGCGTGATCGATGCGTTCTCGGGTGGCTTCAAGCCCCAGACGAAGCTCATCGACTCGATTAGTTCCGGCCATCAACACTCACCACAAACTGCAATCGTTGAACCTGGTCTCCCCCACGCGCCGAATACAACGAGGGAGTTTCCTTCGTGCACCGCATGTCGTGGGCAATCTCGGTGATACCAAGGACACGAAGTTGATCCGCTACCCCGGCGCCCACATCTGCGGCTGGCTTACCGTCTGTGGTCTGTGCCAGAGCCGCTCGCGAAAGCGCCACGATCTGGCTTTGAACATCCAAGCCCACCTCGTAGCACTGGGAACAGATGCTGGGGCCTATCCAAGCCGAGATCGAGCTCACGCTGGCTCCAGCGCTGATCATTGCTGTCACCGCAGCTGGAATCACCCCAGCGACAAACCCACGCCAGCCGGCGTGGACCACAGCAGTGACAGCACTGTGGCGATCCCACAACACCACGGGAACACAGTCCGCGGTACGAACCAACAAGGTCACATGTGCCTGCGACGACACGATGGCATCTGCATCCGGAATCTGGGTGGAGGTTCCTGGTGTGGACACCTCGTGAACTCCACACCCATGCACCTGATTCATGCGCTGAATCGGAGGCAGGTCAGCAAAGAGTGCATCGAGGTCAGGGTCATCCCCTGCGGTGCGATCAACGCAAAAGATCGTGCGCTGGTCTTGGGCGAAAACCTCCCAAGGGCGCACGATCTTTGCTGTGACGTCGTCAGTCACGGTTGGTACTAGGACTTCAGCCAGTCAGGAATGTCCAAGTCATCCTCGAAGTCATCAAAAGCGACAACCTTCTTGGGGGGAACACTGGACGAAGCAGACTCTGAAGCAAAGCCAGGGGCGTCATCGAAAGTCACTGCACCAGGTGTGGATGTCGGGGCAGTGCGCTCGCGACGAGTGGATGTGGGCGTGGTGCGTGGCAAGGGACGTCCACCGTCAAAACCGGCGGCAATCACCGTCACGCGCACTTCATCACCGAGCGAGTCATCAATGACCGCACCGAAGATGATGTTGGCGTCGTTGTGAGCGGCTTCCTTGACCAACTCGGCAGCTTCGCGCATCTCATGCATGCCCAAGTCAGAGCCACCGGAGAACGACAGCAGGACGCCACGGGCGCCTTCGATCGACGCTTCAAGC
This sequence comes from Bifidobacterium breve, assembly GCA_945881995.1. Lineage (GTDB taxonomy): Bacteria > Actinomycetota > Actinomycetes > UBA12327 > UBA12327 > AcAMD-2. Next base: position 2,253 of record CAMCVY010000044.1, read on the forward strand.
AGCGGGTTGGAGATCGCTGCTTCAGCAGCTTCGCTCGCGCGGTTTTGGCCACGAGCCGAACCGATACCCATCAAAGCCGAGCCCGCGCCGACCATCACTGACTTCACGTCAGCAAAGTCAAGGTTGATCAGGCCAGGAGTGGTGATCAGGTCGGTAATGCCCTGCACACCAGACAACAGAACATTGTCTGCTGTCTTGAAGGCGTCTACCATCGAGATGTCGCGGTCGCTGATGTGCAACAAACGGTCGTTAGGAATGACGATGAGAGTGTCGACCTGCTCACGCAGTTCCTCAACACCGGTCTCGGCATGTACTTGACGACGACGTCCTTCAAAGGTGAACGGACGTGTCACTACACCAACGGTGAGTGCACCCAAGCTGCGTGCGATCGACGCGACGACAGGAGCTCCACCGGTTCCGGTTCCGCCACCTTCACCAGCGGTAACGAACACCATGTCAGCGCCCTTGAGGACTTCTTCAATTTCTTCACGGGCTTCTTCAGCGGCGCGGCGGCCAACCTCGGGGTCAGCACCGGCACCAAGACCCTTGGTGATGTCGCGGCCGATGTCGAGCTTGACGTCAGCATCACTCATCAACAGAGCTTGTGCGTCGGTGTTGATGGCGATGAACTCCACGCCCTTAAGACCGACATCAATCATGCGGTTGATGGCGTTAACACCACCACCACCAATGCCGACAACCTTGATCAACGCCATGTAATTTTGCGGAGCTGCCACAGCACGCGCCTTCCGTGAAGTCTCGATGCGAGTCGAGTGCGTAAATTGGGGACCCTAACCCTCAAGTTAAGGGTCAAAGTTACGTCCTCTCGACGTGAAGGGACTTTAGACGTAAGGGTTTACCCAATTCAACCCGCCCTGGAAATTAGTCACAAAACTTTCAGGACGTTGAGCTCCTGCCAGATGGATATTCGCTGACCGTCAGGTTCAATCTCAGGATGAGACTTACGCGTAAGCCACGCGTGCGACCACCCGGCGGTTAGGCGATAAACGATAGCCGCATTGGTCGGGTCTGCGGCACCTCCGCAGAGCAACCGACACGTGACATCGGCTTTGCTGCCCTCCACGTCGCAATGTCGCCCGGTGGTCAATTGCACCCCCGCAAACCCAGCGGAAGCCCCGGCCAACCAGTGGGCAATCTTTGCCTGTCGATTACACCTGCTCGCCGACGCGGCGATGGTGCGTACGGGAATGGACTCGTGTTGCAAGGCAGCTAATGCCGGCGCCATGAGCTCTTCAATTTTTCCGTTCGAGTCAATGAGCAGCACTCCCGTAAGACTCACCGTCTCCTGGAGGAACTGTTCCGCGACCACCATGGCCACTGCCCCACCTGCTGAGTGACCAATGACTACCACCGGCAATGCGTCCGCGTTCCACATGGCGAACTCGCGAGCCACTGCCCGCATCAAGTCGGGATCGTTCATCCCACCGTGACGTGCCTTGGACTTCAGATAGGGCCTAACTACTTCAATATTGTTTTCCACTAGGACGCTGACTAGTTCATCAAGCGCATCTGGTTTGCGACCGAATCCATGAAATAAAAGCGCGCGGCCCACCACTTGCGACGGACTGTCAACGGTGGTTTGCACATCTGGTAACTCATGATCGCTCGAATGTGCACTAGATCCCAAAGTCATTGTTGATTGCGTCATATTCATCCGATCTACTTCTTTGTTGTGGGCAAATCCGGTGTGCTTACGTCATAGACCTTGGCCTTGCGCCCGAGCAGCGCGGTGAGTACGACAGCCTTGCGATCGGAATCTGCAGCGCTTCCCCAGCGAATCGTCCGCCCCGAAGTGGTCGTAATCACGATGTTGTCCTGACTGCGGAACTCGATCCGGGCGAACGTGGCTTTCACCGGAGCAGGCAAGGCGCGGGCGACTGTTAACGCATCGACAATGGCGCTTTGTCGAGCGGAAGTGTCGGTGCCAAACCGTGGTCGCACGATGATGGATGACACTGCCTTGCGTGGCTGATTCACCGCGCCAAAGACAAAGCCGGTTTGATCCGCCCACCGGACAGCGCCATCGACCGTGACGTTGGCCGCAACCGTGCGCGGGGTGGCCGCAATAACAATGGAGTGTGGCCAGCGGCGCTGGGCTGTGACCGAGGTAACTGCCGGCACCTCGCGCTGTACAGAGTCGGCCACCTGACTGGTGTTGACTCTCGCCAGCGGAGTCCCCTGAGCAATATCGGCAGCGGCGATCATCAGCTCCTGCGTCGGTTGATCGACACCAACTGCTCGAACTCCAGTGACGTCAAAGACTCCCGTAAAATTGACAACGACCACGAGTCCAACGACCGCAGCCCCAAGAACAGCCAAAGCGAGACGCTTCATAGCGATCCAGCAGCTTCACGATCTTGTAAAGCCATAAGCACCTCAGGACCAATTAACGTGACATCGCCTGCGCCCAGAGTCATGACCACATCACCCGGGCGAATGCGCTCAACCAGGGCCGGTGCAACCGCGCTCCAGGAGCCGATGAATTCGGCATCTGTCAAACCGTGATCCTGAGCTGATTGGGCCACCGCTGCGCCACCGGCGCCCGGAATGGGATCCTCGCCTGCGGGATAGACCTCCATGACGACCAACTCGTCAGCAGCGGCCAAGGCAGCGCCAAATTCATCCATAAAAGCTTGGGTGCGCGAATAGCGGTGGGGCTGAAAGACCACGACCAGGCGTCCGTGCGGCTCGCTAGCCACCACTTCCCTCGCGGCGAGCAAGGTTGCCGTGATTTCGGTTGGGTGGTGGGCGTAATCATCAAAGATCCGCACACCGGCCACAGTCCCCTTGGGTTCGAATCGACGTCGAGTTCCCGTGAATTGCGAGAGACCTTCAATCAACCCTGCTGGTGCACATCCCAAACTCAACCCAGCCGCTAGTGCTGCCGCCGCATTGGCCACGTTGTGTCGACCGGGAATTTGCAATTCCACCCGGCCTACCCGCACACCGTGCCAGATAGCCTCAAAGGCAGCGGTGCGGCCTTGCAACGTGACATCGGTTATGCGCATGTCGCTGTCATCGACTTCGCCGTAGGTGCACACGTTGATGCCCGATGCGCGTGCTCTGTCTATGAGGCGACGGCCGCCAGCATCATCAGCGCACACCACGGCAAATCCTGCCGGATCAATGGAATCAAGGAAATCAAAAAAGGCTTGATCAACCTCCTCAATCGAGCCGTAGTGATCGAGGTGATCAAGCTCAATATTGGTAACAATCACCGACGTGGGATGAAGTAAGAGGAAAGAGCCATCGCTCTCATCGGCTTCGGCAACGAAGAAATCGCCACTGCCCTCATGCGCATTGGCACCGGACTCATTCAATGTTCCGCCGATGGCAAAGGATGGGTCCGCGCCAATGTGTTGAAGGGCAACGGTCAACAGCGATGTCGTCGTGGTCTTGCCGTGAGTTCCGGCAACCGCAACGGAAGTCTTGCCTTCGAGGAGCTGGGCTAAGGCCTGAGCTCGCTTAATCACCGGAATGCCCGCGGCTTCGGCGGCAGTGCGTTCAGGATTGCTTGCCGAAATGGCACTAGAAATGACGACCTCGTCAGCACCGGCTACGTGTGCGGGATCATGTCCTACAAAGACCTCAATACCAATGGCTCGCAGCGATGTCAGCGCACGACTGTCCTTGGCGTCGCTTCCGCTGACATCAATGCCTCGTGAACGCATGATGCGGGCGATGCCGCTCATTCCTGCGCCGCCAATTCCGATGAAGTGAACTCTCATGCCTGACCATCCCGAGGTGAACCACCCGATGTTCGCGCCAGATCAGGCAAGGCAACGTCCACAATGAATTGCGCAAACACGCGGTCCGCATCATTGCGACCTAAACTTTTTGCCGCCCGACCCATGGACTCCAAGCGCGACAGATCCGCCATCAGCGGAACAACGCGCTGTCGAACGACAGTGGCATTGAAGTCGTCATCGTTGATCACCACAGCCGCACCTGCAGCGGTTAACGACTCAGCGTTCCACTTCTGTTCGCCATTACCAACCGGCAACGGAACCAAGACTGACGGAATCCCCACGGCTGCCACTTCGGCACAGGTCATCGCGCCCGAACGCGCCACGACAAGATCGGCCACTGAATAAGCCAAGTCCATCCGGTCGATGTATTCCACGACAGTGACAACTGAGGCATCGGCCTGCGCACGTGCTTGATCTATCCCACGAGAGCCCGCGACCAACACCACCTGGAGTCCGGCCTGCCCAAAGGCACCCTGAGCACCCAAGATGGCGCCGGTGATGCGTGCTGCTCCCAGCGATCCGCCAAACGCTAAAACAACCGGGCGAGCATCCAGCCCAAAGTGGGTTCGCGCCTGCTCCCGCAATGCTGCCCGATCCAACGAACTAATCGAGGTGCGAAGCGGCATCCCCGTCAGTCGCGCGTGGGGCAACTTGGTGCCAGGCAAACCTGTGGCCACGTGTGTGGTTATGCGGGCGCCGAGCTTGTTGGCATAGCCCGGACGAACATTGGCTTCATGAACAACGACAGGAATATTGACTTTGCGTGCTGCGAGGTAAGCCGGAACTGACACGTAGCCACCAAAACCAACGACAACATCAATGCTGCGTTCCGTCAGAATTTCCTCGGTTCGTTTCACACACGATCGAAGCCGCGGACCCAAGGTAAGGATGTCAATCGATGGGCGACGCGGAAGTGCGACCCGCGGAATCAGTTCCAGATCAAACCCACGTTCTGGAACCAGTCGAGCTTCCAGACCATCTGCTGTACCGAGCATGGTGACTTCACAATCAAATCCCAAAGTCGCCGTCAATTCCTTCAGCGCATCAGCAGTGGAAAGAGCCGGTTCAACATGACCGGCGGTTCCGCCACCGGCTAGTAAGACATGAAGGGCCGGCACCGACAATCACGACCCTTGTTCAGTAACCGAACGCAAGTCCGGTCGACGTTCTGGTTCAGCGAGCAATCGCCGGATGAGGCCAGGGCCACGAAGAGCAAAGGCTGCCGCCGCTTCGGGTTCTCGGCGCGCGAACGTGAGCAACATCCCGATCACGCACATCGTCGGTATCAGTGCCGAGCCGCCATAAGAAACAAGTGGAAGCGGAATTCCCGTGATAGGTAACAGTTGCAACACTGCACCGATATTGACGATTGCTTGGACAGCAATCCACGTCACCGCACCTGCTGCAGCGAGTCGAACAAAGGTGTCCTGCGTGCGTAGAGCAACAACAACGCCAGATACACAAATAGCTGTCAGGAGCGACAAGACGATGAGAGTGCCGAACAATCCAAATTCCTCACCGATGACGGCAAAGATGAAGTCGGTGTGCGCTTCGGGGAGGTCGCCCCACTTTTCGCGGCTTGCACCCAGGCCGACTCCCCACCAGCCGCCGGATGCCAACGCGTAGGTGCCGTGGAGTGCTTGCCAACCAGCACCCAGAGGATCGGAACTGGGATCGAGCCAGCTAGTGAATCGATCGCGCCGATAACCACGGGATGCGCTTAAGTAAGCGATCCCTGTTAAGCCTGCCGCCACCAAGATTCCCAAGATCCGCATCGGAATTCCAGCGAAGAACATCAGCGCCACGGTGACGGCCATCAGCACCAGCGAGGTGCCGAGGTCACCCGAGACAAGGACAAGCATCAGCATTCCGCCCGCGACCACGGCCATTCGTTGCAAGACGTAGGCCCAATCGCGCCCCTCGGCTTCCTTACGCGCCAGCAGACTTGCAGCCCAGACCACTAAGGCAAACTTTGCAAATTCAGACGGCTGGAGGCGAAAGGGGCCGCCAAATTCAATCCAGTTGCGGTTGCCGTTGACCGATACACCAAGACCTGGAACAAACAGCGCAAAGAGCAAGGCAAACGCGACAATGACCATGGCCAGGGCGTAGCGACGATAAAACGAGACCGGCAAACGCGAAGCAAGCCACATACAAGGAATACCGATCGCAACCCACATGGCCTGGCGCAACCCGATGGCGAAGGACGACCCACTGTCGGCATAAGAGGTGACACTAGATGCCGACAGCACCATGACCAGTCCGAGCGCAATCAACAAGGTCGCTGCACCCACGATGACGAAATACGGGGTCAAAGGATTGTTGAACACTGCCCACCTCGAGGAGGGCTCGTGCGAAACTTCCGGTCGCGCATCCAAGGTCATGATTGATTCCTCATGACGATTTCAGCGAAAAGTTGTCCGCGTTCGTGGTAGTCGCGAAAGCGATCCATCGATGCGCACGCGGGTGCAAGGAGAACTGTGGAGCCGGGCACGGCATGGCGGCGTGCAACTTCAATGACCGCCTGCATCAAGTTCACTGCACCATTTTCCGCGTCATCAACGTCGATTACAGGCACATCTGGTGCGTGTCGCCTAACTGCTGCCACGACCTGGTCGCGATCTGTTCCAAGGACGATCACAGCCCGCAATCGCGATGCAGCACGAGTGACCAATTCGTCAAACTCAGCTCCCTTGGCCAATCCCCCAGCGATCCACACGATGTCATCAAAGGATGCCAACGACGCCGCGGCCGCATGCGGGTTAGTGGCCTTTGAATCATCAACCCAGGTGACCTGATCGATGGTTGCAACCACCGTCATTCGGTGTGGTTGCGGCTTCCAGTCACGCAATCCCTGACGAATGGCGCTGGGATCAACACCTGTTGATCGCACCAATGCGGAGGCTGTTAACGCGTTAGCAATCGTGTGCGCGGCCTGATCAACAAGATCACCAACACCGGCAAGTTCGATGGCTTGTTCGCGACGGTTGTCCTCAAAAGCGCGATCAAGAATCAATCCATCAACCACGCCGATTTCACCTAATGCAGGAACGCCCAACGTGGTTCCAATGGCGCGACATCCATCCTCGACATCGGCTTGCTCAATGAGTTGTCGAGTGATGGGTTCCTCAGCGCGATAAATACAGGCATCCGTCGTGCGCTCAAGAATCCGAGCCTTATCCGCGCGGTAGGCGGCAAAATCGCCGTGCCAGTCAAGGTGGTCAGGCGCAACGTTGAGCACTGCGGAGGCGAACGGTCGCATCAAGAGTGATCGGTGGAGTTGGAAGGACGACAACTCCAGAGCCAACACCTCGTAGGGCTCCTGCGCATCGACTGCTTCAACGATGGAACGTCCAACGTTGCCTACGGCGAGTGCACGTCGACCAGCAGCCAGCAACATCGATTCAGCCATGGTCACAGCCGTGGTCTTTCCATTCGTTCCGGTCAAGGTCAACCAGGTGGCCCCCTTTCCTCGTTGCTGCTGCAGGATCCAGGCCACATCCAGCTCACCCAAAACGGGGACTTGCAAAGTCTCAGCGGCCTTCATCACTGGTGCGTCGGGGCGCCAACCAGGCGAGACCACCATGAGGCTGGCTTCAACAACTGCACCCAGCTCATCGTCGTCGGCGATAAACCCTGCGGTCTCACACTCGGCTTTCAATGCTGACCCGGGGGTTAGTCCCTGATCGACCACGTGCACCGTCGCACCTCGTCGAGCCAAGGCATGAGCTACAGCCTTGCCCGTAATTCCGGCCCCAGCCACGACAACACGCTGAACTGACCAATCAAGGTCAGGCGAGATAGTGAATGCTTGCTCACTCACCCGCGAACCTTCAGCCATTCGTAATAAAACAGTGCCAGACCTGTGCCAATGCAGAGGCCCGCGATGATCCAGAACCGAATCACAATGGTGACTTCAGCCCAGCCCAACATCTCAAAGTGATGTTGCAGGGGCGCCATCTTGAAAATCCGTTTACCGGTGAGTTTGAACGAACCCACCTGCAAGATCACCGACATCGTGATGATGACGAAGAGCCCGCCCAGCGCAAGCAACAAGATTTCGGTACGGCTCAAAATCGCGAACCCCGCGATCGCACCACCGATGGCCAGTGAGCC
>CAMCVY010000045.1 GCA_945881995.1 Bifidobacterium breve
AACCACAACCGCACTGGACCGGCTTTGGGTTCGACTTGAACGCCCCGCCGCCCCCAAAACACCCACCAGGCCATGGTCTGCACCACGAGGGAAAAACCAAACATCAAATCCTCGATGGGAGCAAAGAACAACCGGCCGTCTCCAATGAGCACAGGCGTAGCCGAGCCGATGATCACGTCGCCGTTGTAGCGCACGATGTTGAAGCCGGTCAAAATTCCATTAGTCAGCAATTGAAAGAAGACCACGATCGCGTATGCGGCCCAAAAGGCTTTACGCGTGAGCAAGCGCGTGCGTAAAACCCACATATCAAGAACGATGGTTGCCAAAATCATCGCCACAGCAATCTGGGTATAGGTCATGCCTGTTCCCCCACGTCCCAGCCCTTGACCGCGCGCACTGCTTCGAGCGTCAAAATTGAGGCCAACGGAATAACGAGAAAGAACACGAGCTCTTCGATCGGCAACCCACCAGGCAACAACACTCCGGTGGTGCGCTGCGGGTCAAAGGTCCAGTGATCACGCGTAATCGCGTAGAGATCCCAGATCACAAAGATGACCACAACCGGAGCGATGCTGAGGATTAACCGTCGCGTACGACGCAAGACATTGGTACGTAAAAAGAACTCCAGCCAGATCGATCCGACCACGGCAAAGAGCATCACCGCGAGGTAGGCAAATTTGTCCACGACATGACCCTAGGGGCGAGCACCTGTCAGTGCCGAACTCGGCTCCGCCCCCTGTGTCGCGCGCCCGATAGGACCCCTTTGATCTTTAGACTCAAGCAGTGGACAACGCCGCGACCCCGCTGACGGGAAAAGTGCTCAACGAGCGCTACCTCGTGGGCCCGCGCATCGCTAGCGGTGGCATGGCCGTGGTCTATGAAGGCACGGACACCCGCCTGGAACGCCGCGTGGCCCTGAAGGTCATGCACACCGGCATGGCCAGTGACCCGCAATTTGTTGAAAGCTTCGTCCGCGAGGCGCGATCGGCTGCTGCCTTGTCGCACCCCAATATCGTGGCGGTGCACGACCAAGGCACCGACTCGGGCGAGATCTACCTGGTGATGGAGTTCGTTACTGGAAGTACCCTGCGCGACCTACTGCGGGCCCGCGGTCGCCTGTCGGTCAACGAAGCCCTGGATGTTCTCGAACCCGTCCTTGATGCACTCTCGGCCGCTCACGCCGCTGGTCTGGCTCACCGGGATGTTAAGCCGGAAAACATCCTGATTACCTCTGACGGTCGTATCAAGGTCGCCGACTTTGGTTTGGCCCGCGCCGTGTCCGGCGCAACGCAAGCCACTCGCGGCGTGGTGATTGGCACGGTGGCCTACCTAGCCCCCGAACAAGTCCAAGGTGGCACCGGTAACGAGCGCAGCGATGTGTACAGCGCCGGTGTTTTGCTTTTTGAAATGCTGACGGGCAAGCCGCCTTACGACGGTGATACGCCAGCCATCGTTGCTGTTCGACATGTGAACGAAGATGTTCCAGCGCCATCGAAGTTGATTCCCGGCTCACCCGCGGCAATGGACGCGTTGGTTACCGGCGCCACCAATCGTGACCCCAGTGTCCGTTACAGCGATGCGCAAGGCTTTCTTGCGGCTGTTCGGGCTACGCGACAGCGTCTGGGGTTGCCGGCTATCGCAGCGATCGGTGGTTTCATCGCGGAACCGACCTTCCATGACACCTTGATTGTCTCCACAGATTCACCAATTACCTCTTCGCCGGTTACCTCTTCACCAGTTACGTCGTCACCGAGCCCCGCGGCGGCACCCAACGATCCGGAGCGCTTCAAGACGGGAGTGTTGAGCAATCCTGTTCCCACCGAACCAGACGTTCGCAGAAAATCGCGCAAAGGCCTGGTTGCATTCCTGTTGGTGATCGCACTTGCCGTGGCTGCCGGCGCTGGAGCATGGGCACTAGGTCGCACCCCGCAGGTAGTGGTGCCTAAAGTCGTCGGATTGACCGAACTACAAGCTAAAGCCGCACTCTCCAAGGTTGCCTTCACCGCAAAGTTTGCCGACGATTCTTTTAGCGAGACCGTAGCCACAGGCAAAGTCATCTCCAGCGATCCAGTTGCCGGCGCGCAAGCCGATGAAAAGTCGGCGGTGACGTTGACCGTGTCTAAGGGACCAGAGCGTTACACCATTCCTAACCTGGCCAAGCGCACTGTTACCGACGCAGAAGCAGCAATCACCGGGAGCAACCTCACCGTTGGTACGACCACGCAGTCCTACAACAGCACCGTGGGCAAAGGACTGGTTGTCAGCACCTCGCCCAAGGCTGGTAGCAGCGTCAAGCGCGACACCGTGGTAAATCTCACCGTCTCTAAGGGTCCAGAGATTTTGAAGGTCCCCAACGTCACCGGTCAGACTTCTAGTGCAGCCCAAAGTGCCGTATCAAAGGCCGGCTTCAAACCGGCAGTGACTTTGCAGTACTCCGAATCCGTTGCCAAGGGCGTAGTCATCAGCCAAAGCCCCTCCGCTGGAACAGCAGCTCGGGACAGCACAATCACACTCGTGGTTTCCAACGGTCCACCACTGGTTGCTGTACCCAACATTGTGAGCAAGAGCTTGTCGCAAGCCACCAGCATCCTCAGTGCAGCAGGATTCAAGATCAGCGTGCGCACCAACATTCCCGGTGGGGGCAACATCGTGGTGCAGCAAGTTCCAGGAGCTGGAAGTTCGCGGCCCAAAGGCTCGACCATCGTGGTTGATGTCTTCTAGTTCATGACTGCCACCACCGCTGGCTCCGCGCTGCGAGCCCAAGGCGCACTTTTGGTAGTCACCGTCGCATGGGGATCCACTTTCGTTGTGGTTCAACAAGTTACTCGCGAAGTCCCCATCACTGATTTTCTTGGACTGCGCTTTGGTATCGCAGCGGTGTTGATGTTTGTTATTCGCCCGCGGGCTCTATCCCAATTGACCAAGGAACAACGCGGTCATGGACTGATGCTGGGATTGTTCTTAACCGCGGGCTTTTTACTCCAAACTTTTGGACTCGCGCGGACAACCCCGACGATCTCCGCCTTCATCACTGGCTTGTTCGTGGTCTTTACGCCGATCGCTGCTTGGGTGCTGATGCGTAGAGCCATTGAGCCACTGACCTGGGTGGGAGTGGCCTTGGCCGTCGTTGGCCTGGCCTTCTTAAGTTTGCGCGGCTGGTCAATCGGGTTCGGCGAGATCCTCACCTTGTTTGGGGCCATCGCCTTCGCCTTGCACATCGTCAACCTTGGACGCTGGGCCACTCGAGAAAGTGCTTACGGCTTGGCCGTGATCCAACTGGGTGTAGTCAGCGTGGTGTGTTCGGCCTTGGGGTGCTTGGACGGGTTTGAACTACCCCAGAGCAAGGCCAACTGGCTGGCCGTGGTTTTCCTGGCCATCTTTGCCACGGCCATCGCCTTCTTCGTTCAAACCTGGGCGCAGTCAGTGATCAGCCCTACCCGAGCCGCAGTGGTGATGACCATGGAACCAGTATTTGCCACATTATTTGCGGTGTTGTTTATCGACGAACCCATCACCGTGCGCATTGTCATTGGTGCGCTCTGTGTGCTGGCCGCGATGTACCTGGTTGAACTTGGGCCGCGGCATGCTGAAGACGCCGCTATTCAACGACTGGAAATGTAGCCGCGCTTAGGAAACAGGTGCGAGCATTTCAGCAGCAAGGAACGACAGTTCCAACGCCTGCTGCCGATTCAATCGAGGATCGCATGCGGTCTCGTACCGCGAACCCAGATCGTGATCCTTCAAGCCCTCAGCGCCACCCGTGCACTCGGTGACATCGTCACCGGTGAGTTCGATGTGCATGCCACCTGGGTGTGAGCCCAAGCCACGGTGCACCTCAAAGTAACCGCGCACTTCATCGACAACATCATCGAAGCGTCGCGTCTTTTGACCGCCAGCGGCCTCGATGGTGTTGCCGTGCATCGGATCGCAGATCCACACGACGTCATGACCCGTCGTGGACACCTTTTCCACCAAGGCAGGAAGCAAGTCACGAACCTTGCCCGCACCCATGCGAGTGATCAAGCTCAAGCGACCAGGCACACCGTTGGGGTCAAGGCGCTCAACCAACTCAGCGGCTTGCTCTGGTGTGGTGGTCGGACCCAACTTCACCCCAATGGGGTTGTGAATCTTGGAGGCAAACTCCACATGTGCACCATCGAGCTGGCGCGTACGCTCGCCCACCCACAAGAAGTGCGCCGAAACGTCGTAAATGCGCTCGGTACGCGAATCAATACGCGTCAAAGGCAATTCGTAGTCCAGCAGCAAAGCCTCGTGACCGGAGTAGAACTCGACGCGGCGGAAGGATTCGCCGTCAATGCCACATGCGCGCATGAACGCCAGTGCTTTTTCGATGTCTTGGGCGATTTGTTCGTAGCGCTCACCTGCGGTGCTCTCTCGCACGAAGTCCTTATTCCATTCGTGCACCTGACGCAGGTCGGCGTACCCACCTTGGGTGAACGCGCGCATCAAATTCAAGGTTGCTGACGCGCGGTGGTAGGCCTCGACCAAACGCTCTGGGTTGGGTCGACGTGCAGCCTCGGTGAATTCCAATCCATTAACCGCATCGCCGCGGTAGGAAGGCAGGCTCACACCATCGACAGTTTCGTCACCACTACTGCGCGGCTTACCAAATTGACCGGCCATGCGCCCAACCTTGACCACCGGCATTTGGGCTCCGTAGGTCAACACCACAGCCATCTGCAGCAACGTCTTGATTTTGGCGCGAATCGCATCCGCGTTCGTCTCAGCAAACACCTCAGCGCAGTCGCCCCCTTGCAACACAAAGGCTTCGCCGCGCGCGGCGGCAGCCATGCGCTCGGTCAACAAATCGCACTCGCCCGCGAACACCAGCGGCGGCAAGGCAGAAAGTTCTTGACGAGCGGCTTCGAGAGCCAAGGGGTCAGGCCAGGCCGGCTGTTGCACAGCAGGTCGGCCAGCAAGGTCAATCAGGGGAAGATTCACCGGATCAGAGTACCGCCTCGCCCGCCCCGCGACACGCACACCACTAACCGAACAGGAGGGCGACTTCGGCGTAGCGATCAGAGGGGACACGCTTGAGTGAGCCAATGGCTTCGGTGAGGGGAACAGTGATGATCTGCGTGGACCGCAGGGCAACCATCTGTCCCCAGGACTTGTTCGTCACGGCGTCGACGGCTGCTAACCCAAACCGCGTGGCTAGTTCGCGATCAAAGGCCGACGGGGTTCCACCGCGCTGGACGTGACCGAGAACGGTGTTGCGCGAGGGGTGTCCAGTGCGCTGTTCCAGCGCCGAGGTCATCCATTGCCCAATGTTGGGGATGTAGCGGCTGCCGAATTCATCGTGCGTTCCGTGTTGTTCCAACAGGTCTGGATCGGCAGGGATGGCACGCTCAGCCACCACGATCACGGGCGCATACGACTTGGCAAAGCGACTTTCCACCCAGCCTTGCACCACATCAAGATCAAAGGGTTGCTCCGGAATACAGATTCCATTAGCTCCACCGGCCACGCCTGCATGCAACGCAATCCATCCGGTGTTGCGACCCATAACTTCCACGACCAAGGTGCGGTGATGACTTTCGGCGGTGGTGTGCAAGCGATCAATGGCTTCGGTGGCGACATTGACTGCCGTGTCAAAACCGAATGTGTAATCGGTTCCCTCAAGGTCGTTATCAATGGTCTTGGGAACACCCACCACTTTGACACCGGCTGCTTCGAGCAGATGTGCGCCGCCGAGGGTGCCCTCACCACCGATAACGATGAGAACATCCACCTGATTGTCGGACAAAACCTTCACGATGGTCGACAGGTTCTCCGCTACGGTTGCCGGGGATACTCCCGTGCTTCCCAGAATTGTTCCGCCGCGAGGCAAGATGCCACGCACTTGATCTATGCCGAGTTCAACGACATTGCCTGAAATCGCACCCATCCAGCCATCACGGATGCCCAGAACGGTGTCGCCATTGATGGTGGCCTTGCGAACTATGGCGCGAAGGACAGCGTTGAGGCCGGGACAATCTCCCCCACCGGTCAACACCGCAATCTTCATCAGCAGTTACACCTCTTCGACAGAATCGGAATCGTCAGTTTCAGCAGGTTCTGGGGTGGCATCGACCTGGCCATTTTCCCGGGCCGCTTTGGCCAAACGCGCCTTTTGAGTCGACGCGTAAATATCAACGTATTCCTGATCGGAAAGAGCCAAAATCGCATACATGATTTCGTCAGTAACGGCGCGCAGTACTAACCGGTCAGCTTGCATTCCCGCGTAGCGCGAAAAGTCCATGGCTTTACCCACGCGAATTCCCACGCGACCAAGATTGGGACGCACTTGCCCGGGCGGCTGGACCTTGTCAGTTCCAATCATCGCGACCGGAACTACGACTGCTCCGGCTTCAAGCGCCATGCGGGCAACGCCGACTCGACCGCGATACAACCGGCCATCAGGTGAGCGAGTGCCCTCGGGATAAATACCGAGTAGTCCGCCTTGGTTCAATACTCCAACGCCAGTTCGAATGGCGTCATCGGCCGAGCGACCACCGGTGCGATCAACGGAGACCTGGCCAACAGCTTTGAAGAACCCGGCCGTCAGGCGACCCTTCACGCCAGGGGTGTTGAAGTACTCGCTCTTGGCCAAGAAGGTGACACGTCGAGTAATCGCGATGGGGAGAAACACCGAGTCAGAAAACGACAGGTGGTTGCTGGCCACAATGACCGGACCCTCATGCGGAATGTTTTCGGCGCCTTCAATCCACGGATGAAAGGCCAAACGCAAAGCGGGACCGGCGACGACGTTTTTCATCAAGCCGTAGAGCATTCCCACCTGCTTTCCTACTGATTAGTGGATCCGAGCCTAGGGCGAGCCCCCAGAGTTGCCATGACGTGGGGCGCAGCACCCACTATCGTGCCACCATGAGGGCAAGCAGGCTCACAGCGACGGTGAAGGGTGGGTGCCATGTCTAGGCTGGAAAACGGTCTACCGGCTGATGACTGGATGCTCCTTGCCGACGTTGAGGCACCGTTCACCGAACATGTTCTCGAAGCCTTGGCCGATCAGGGCATTGCTGCCTACGCCGAACCCTTCACGTCGCCCGAGTCGTCCTACCTGGGCACCCCTCGTGCCAGTGGCCCGTCGGACCGACTCATGGTCGATCGCAACTTACGCAACCAAGCGCGGGCAGTGCTCTCAGTTCTACTGCCGGAATTGCGCGCAGAGTTTGATGCCCAGCAGCAAGTCGACCAAGACCAGTCATGGAATCAAATTGTCACCGGCCTCACCGATGACGGAGTGGGTCAAAACGTTGACACCAGCGGGGTCCACGATCAGATCGATTCCCCGGAAGACAGTTGGTCGGAATTTGCTCAGACCACAACTTTCGTTGATGACCCTCACGATCACTTCATTCCGCCAGAGCCACCTCCAATTCCAGCGAGCAACCCGATAACGCAATTGGCCTGGGCAGCTCTGGCGATCGGCCCAACCTTTTTGATCTTGGGAACGTTGCTTGGTTGGGGATTGGGCGGATTCATAGGGTTCCTCGCGGTGGCCATGTCGATTGGTGGTGGCGTCACACTGATTGCTCGCATGGATGATCGCCCCAATGCTGCGGATCGTGGCGACGACGGGGCTGTTCTCTAAATCGCGCTTTCGTGCGCCAGTAATCCAGCGCCGACCATGGCGGCCAACTCGCCACACTGAGCCTTCATCACTGGCGGGACTGGTCGATGCGCACCACCAATCAGGCGCTGCTCTAAGGCAATGCGGGCCGGTTGGAGCAACAGCTCTCCAGCCGCTGACACTCCACCACCGACGACAACCATCGCAGGGTCCAACACCGCGACCATGGCACTGAGTCCTGAGCCCAAGGTGGTTCCAATATCTGCAATTAACGCCATGCATGCGTGATCGCCCGCCACTGCTAATTGGGTGACGAGATTGCCCGTGAGTTGATCAATGTCACCATCGCAGGCCGTCAGCAAAGGCTGGGCATCTAGATGCCCGCTGGCAACAAACTCGCGCGCGTGACGCGTTAAGGCACTGCCACTTGCATATTGCTCCAAGCAACCGCGCGCGCCGCATGCGCACAACACACCATCGAGAACCCACGGGATATGTCCCACTTCTCCAGCCGTGCCGGTCGCACCGCGCATCAATGCGTCGCTGACCACAACACCACCGCCAAGACCGGTGCCAACAGTGACCGCCAACAGGGAATGGACTCCATGACCTGCGCCCACGCGATATTCAGCCCACGCAGTTGCGGTCGCATCATTTTCAATGACGCACGACAACTGTGTTTGCTCCTCGATGCGTTGGGCCAACGGAAAATCGACAAAAGCCAGGTGCGGTGCGAAGGCCACGTTGCGGCCGGTGACATCAATCAGGCCAGCAACTCCGATGCCGACCGCGCGTGGCTTGTGACTTTTGCCAATGGTGTTAATGCACTCCACGACTGTGGCGACGATCGCATCTGCGTCGTGAGTAGGCGTGGGAACAATGATCGAGTCAAGAACTTCACCCGTTTTCGACACCAGTCCGGCAACGGTCTTCGTTCCGCCGATATCCACACCGACTACCCAGGACATGGTTAGAGATCCAAGACAAACGGAGTTTGCCGACTCCTGAAGTGCCCCACGTTCATGCATTCGGTCTTACCGATCCGCGTGCGCTGAGCCAGTGGTTGATGCACATGCCCAAACAACGCAATGGCGGGCTGGGTTTTGACGATGGCTTCTAGCAGAGCCGAACTACCACGTTCAAAGCGCCGAGCAACGGTGTCGTAGGTCAATTCGGGCAAAGCTGGTGGGATGTGCGTACACAAAACGTCTACGTGCCCCAAAGCCTCGACTTTGGCTGCGTAATCCTCATCGGTGATTTCAAACGGTGTGCGCATAGCCGTGCGCAATCCACCACCGACAAAGCCAAAGCGCACACCATTGACCTCAACGACTTGCCCATCGAGGACTTGGTGGCCGGGGCGAGTGAACTCTGGCCACATCGTGGGCAGGTCAACGTTGCCGTAGGTCAGTAATGCCGGATCAGGCATCGCAGCAAAGAGCTCGGCGTATTGCTTGCGGACTTCGTCATCTAACTGGCTGCGGCGATCGCCACCGCGCTGTTCCCACAGGGAGTTTCCGAATTCGCGGGCTTGGTCGTAACGACCTTGGGTGCGGAGCGCGACGAACTTCGCGCAATTGTCTGGACCGAAAAGTTGGGAAAAGATTCCTCGCGACATGTCGTGGTAGTCGATAAACAAGACCAGGTCACCTAGGCAGATGAACAGCTCCGATCCTTCGCCAGCGCGCGCGAGTGCATCACTTGCGCCATGAACATCGCTGACTACGTGAACTCTCACGTTCTCAGCCTAAGGCGATTAGCGCAGGAACAGCCCGATGAGGCTCATCAGGGCAAAAAAGACCACGCTCACAGCCACGGTTCCGCCGATCACGACCGCAGCCTTACCACTGTTGGAACTAACCTTGGACGCCAAACCACCTAAGGCTGGATTGAACGGGTCACCACCCAGCAGGCTCAGATCAAATTCAGGTTCAGCCACGGATGATTCTTGGGCTACTTCGTCCACCCACGACTCAGGCACGGTGAGATCAGGCACGGTGAGATCAGACACCGCAAGATCAGACACCCCAAGATCAGACACAGGCAGTTCAGACGCAGGCGCCGGAATTGATTCAGCCGGAACAACCGGTGCGGGAGCCGGAACCGTCACAGCGGCGGGTTCAGGCACGCTTTGCAGCGAGAAATGGCACAGCGAACACCACAGCGCGTCGGGTCGGGCTGCTGCCGAACACTGCGGACAACGGGTCACCCCACACCTATCGGCAGGCTTGACCGATTCCTTGACCCCCCACTTCGTGCCTAGGCAGGTATCGTTCACGCGTGCAGGAATTCAGCGTGGAGCCCATGGTCATCCTCGACCCCGGTGCTGCCCTCCCCGATTTGCTCTTAGCCAACGCCACCGGGTCCCCCGAGGCCATTGGCTACAGCCGCTTCGACGGTTCCCAGTGGACCGATATTTCCAATGAGCAGTTTTGGCTTCAGGTGCAACAACT
>CAMCVY010000046.1 GCA_945881995.1 Bifidobacterium breve
GGCAAGCCAGTGAAGTATTGGGTGTAACCAATAACGCCCTGAAGGAAAACAATCACGAGCAATACCCAGACTCGACGTTGCGCGACGGCCGAGGCTTGGGTCAAGCGCAGCCCAAGGGCTAATGCGAAGGCCAGGCCCACGAAAAGCAGGACAACATCAGCATGGAGCCAAGACACCACGCGAGGATCCAGCGGGAATCGATTCACGACATCGGAATCGCCTGAGTGGGGTCCGCTGCCGGTAACCACGGTTCCCAGAACGACGATCACGAAAGCGAGGACGACTAAGGCGCGGGCCATGATCGAGACTTCCTTGCGCACGAGTGTGATCTTTGGCCCATCAAAGGATTCGTTTCCGCGTTCATACAGGGCAACCGCCACAGCGATCAAACCTGCAGAAACGAGAAAGTGCGTCGCAACGCTGAGGGGACTAAGTCCCGTCAGGACTGTTATCCCACCGATCACTGCTTGAGCCGCAACGCCTGCAAAGAGTAGAAAGGACAAGCCGATGAGGACCTTACGACGTGGACGATGCCTAATGGCCGCAATCAGGGCTGCCACGATGATCAAGGCCAGAGCAAAGGTGAGTAGGCGGTTGCCGAACTCGATGTACTTGTGAAAACCCTCGGCTTGGCGTGCAACCGGGATCAAGGAGCCATCGCTGCAGTCAGGCCACGTAGGACACCCCAGCCCTGATGCAGTGAGGCGCACCAAGGCTCCCGTGACCACGATGGCGCATTGAGCCACGATGTTGAGCGCGAAGATTCGCCTCGTCCACGTACCGACCGGTTGCGCGGTCACCGCAGTGTCTAGGGCCATGTGTTCATCGTAGGTTGATCCAGCAGCAAAAGATGCCCTGGCATTAGGTGATTAATCCCACCGAAAGAAGCGGCTAGCCAAGGTGATGCCCACTGCGGACCACACCAACAGAA
Organism: Bifidobacterium breve; assembly: GCA_945881995.1. Taxonomy (GTDB): domain Bacteria; phylum Actinomycetota; class Actinomycetes; order UBA12327; family UBA12327; genus AcAMD-2. The sequence goes on from CAMCVY010000046.1 coordinate 932, forward strand.
CCAGCCAGGTGCTCAAGGTCGGAAGGGCTCCGTCTCGCAGGATCGTTCGCAGCCCATCAGCCAAAGCCGCAGTCGGTAAAAACTCTACGATGCGAGCGACACCACTGGGCCATTGATCCGTGGGGATGATCGTGCCCCCACCGACCAGTAACAGGAGGAATATCAAATTCGCTCCGGCCAAAGTGGCTTCAGCCCTCAGTGTGCCGGCCATCAGTAAAGCCAATCCGGAGAAAGCGCACATGCCTAAGAGCATCAGCGCCGCGGCTGCCAGCAATGACCCCGTCGGGCGCCAACCCAGAGCGACGGCGACGGCGCTAATCAGGATGACCTGTAAAAACGCAATCGTGGATATAGCCAACGTTTTTGCGAGTACTAAGCCAGATCGACCAAGAGGTGTTGTGCCCAGGTGGGTGAGTACGCCGTAGCGCCGATCAAACCCGACAGCAATAGCTTGCGCCGTAAATGCACTGGACAAAATGGCGAGGGCGAGCACGCTGGGAGCGACCGTTTGAATGCGCGCGTAGCTTGACGCCTGTGAACCAAGGTCGATGATCGTTGTCGCGGACAGTCCAACCACCACCAGCAATGGAATGACGATGGTCAGAAGAGTCTGTTCGCCGTTGCGCAGCAGGAGAGTGGTTTCGTAGCGCGCTTGTGAGGTGATACGCCGAATCCGTGCTGCAGGTTCGGCAGCAGGGGAGAAGTCAAGGTCAGCACTCATTGAAGACCACGCCCCGTTAATTCAAAGAACACATCTTCCAGACTGTGCTGGTTGGTCTGTAGGCCGCTGATGATGACGCCATGCGTGCTGCACCAATCGACAACGAGTCGGTGCACCTGATCGGTGATAGCGCCGGCGATAAAGACGGAATTGAGTCGCTGGGTGACCTGGAAAGCTAGACCTAGCACGGATTGCAGGGCGGAGATGTCAACGGTGGAAGGGGTGGAGATCTCGAGCTGGCCTTGGTTGCCCGACAACAATTCCTGCAATGGGCCTTGGGCTACCAGGACGCCTTGGTCAGCAATGAGTACGTGATCGGCGACGGCCTGGGCTTCCTCCATGTAATGCGTGCTAAGCAGCACCGTCACCCCAGCATCCTTAAGTTCGACCAGCAACTCCCACGTATTGATCCGTGCTTGCGGGTCTAGTCCCGCCGTCGGCTCATCCAGGATGATGAGTTCCGGGCGACCGACAATGGCGGTCGCAAGGGCCACCAGTTGCTTTTGGCCACCAGACATTCGTCGATACGAAGTGCGCCCAAGGGCGTGTAGACCTAGTCGATCGCACACGGCGTTGACGTCGAGTGGGTTGGCGTACAGCGAAGCAATATGTGCGACAAACTCAACAGCACGGGCAGAGGTGGGGATCCCACCGGACTGCAACATCACGCCAATTCGCGCACGCTGCTCGGCAGCAAGATGAAGGGGGTCGTGGCCAAAGACTTCAACAGTTCCCGATGTTGGTCGGCGCAGTCCCTCGCACACTTCAATCGTGGTGGTCTTACCCGCTCCATTGGGCCCAAGAAATGCTGTAACGGTTCCCGGCTCTAACTCAAAACTGATTCCGCCAACTGCCCGTACCTCGGGGTAGTCCACGACGAGGTCGGCCACGCGCAGAAGGGGCGGACTCGTAGGCACAAAAGCAGTCTAGAGCCCCGCCCGAGGACACCTGCTATCATTTACGTCAGGATAGTGTGACTTAATTCGTAGGCGGAGGTGATGGACATGGAATCAGGCGCAGAACGCATTGTGCGCAGCCTGGTCGATGTTGGTCCCGCCACGGCCGCCGTGCTTGCTGACCGGCTGGGTGTGACGCCGGGTGCCGTTCGCCGGCACCTCGATCCCATGCTCGACAAAGGCCTTCTCACGGCTGGAGATCAAGCTCCCTACGGTCCGCGTACTGAACGCGGTCGCGGACGACCTGCACGGGTCTATGCCGTCACCGATGCTGGGCGTGAATGGCTCCCCAAGGGATACGAAGCATTGTCCGTTGAACTGTTGCGGTTCTTGCGTGATGAGGTCGGACCCGATGCTGTTGTGTCTTTTGCCACGGCACGGCTAGGCGATCAGCGTGAACGCTACGCCGCAGTATTAGACGAAGTCACACCTCAAGAACGCCCCTACGCGCTTGCACAGTTGCTCACTCAAGAAGGCTTTGCAGCAACTGTTAATGCCGCAGGTTCACCTATTGAAGGAACCCAGATTTGTCAGCACCACTGTCCCGTGGGGCATGCAGCTGCGGAGTTCCCGCAGTTGTGTGACGCCGAGGGCACAATGTTTTCTCAACTCCTCGGTACGCACGTTCAACGTTTGGCAACGATCGGGCACGGCGATCCCGTGTGCACGACTCACCTCCCAGCAATTCCGGTCCCAACAAGGAGCGCCTCATGACAACTACCGCACACCCGGAACTTGACGGTCTAGGCACGTACGAATATGGCTGGTCCGACAAAGACACGGCCGGCGCCAACGCTCGTCGAGGCATTAACGAGGAAGTGGTTCGGGATATCTCGGCGAAGAAGAGCGAGCCCGAGTGGATGCTTGAGATGCGACTCAAGGGGTTGCGTCTGTTCGGCAAGAAGCCCATGCCGACCTGGGGATCAGACCTGTCAGGTATCGACTTTGACAACATCAAATACTTCGTACGATCAACTGAAAAGCAGGCCCAGAGCTGGGACGACCTCCCCGAAGATATTAAGAATACCTACGACCGCTTGGGCATCCCCGAGGCGGAAAAGCAGCGACTGGTTTCTGGAGTAGCCGCGCAGTACGAGTCTGAAGTGGTGTATCACCAAATTCGCGAAGACCTCGAAGCCCAAGGTGTGCTATTCCTCGACACCGATACAGCCTTGCGTGAGCATGAGGAATTGTTTAGGGAATATTTCGGCACGGTGATCCCCGTGGGGGACAACAAGTTCGCCGCGCTCAATACTTCGGTGTGGTCGGGTGGATCTTTCATCTATGTGCCCAAGGGCGTGCACGTTGATATCCCGTTGCAGGCGTACTTCCGCATTAATACCGAGAACATGGGTCAGTTCGAGCGGACGTTGATCATCGCCGATGAGGATTCCTACATTCACTACGTCGAGGGCTGCACAGCCCCGGTTTACTCCAGCGACTCCCTGCACTCAGCGGTAGTGGAAATCATCGTGAAGAAGAACGCTCGCGTGCGTTACACCACGATTCAAAACTGGTCGAACAATGTTTACAACCTGGTGACCAAGCGTGCCGTTGCCCATGAGGGCGCCACGATGGAGTGGATTGACGGAAACATCGGTTCCAAGGTCACGATGAAGTACCCAGCGGTGTGGATGATGGGTCCACACGCCAAGGGCGAGGTCTTGTCGGTTGCGTTTGCGGGTGAAGGTCAGCATCAGGACGCAGGATCAAAGATGGTGCATGCAGCACCACACACCTCCAGCTCGATTGTGTCCAAGTCCGTGGCCCGAGGTGGTGGCCGTACCTCCTACCGAGGTTTGGTGCAGGTTCTTGAGGGTGCCTACGGGTCTAAATCAACGGTGCGGTGTGATGCCTTGCTCGTGGACGACATTTCGCGATCCGACACCTACCCCTATGTGGACGTTCGTGAAGACGATGCGTCGATGGGCCACGAAGCCACGGTTTCGAAGGTGGGTGAAGACCAGCTCTTCTACCTGATGAGCCGAGGTCTGGCCGAGGACGAGGCCATGGCGGTGATCGTGCGTGGTTTTGTAGAGCCGATTGCTCGTGAATTGCCCATGGAATATGCCTTAGAGCTCAATCGCCTCATCGAACTGCAAATGGAAGGGGCCGTGGGGTGACCCAAACCACCCACGATCACGTTGCTTCTCTGGTCGGATCCTTTGACCCAGCTGATTTCGTCGTACCCACTGGCCGTGAAGAGCAGTGGCGTTTTACGCCACTGCGACGCACCGGCGGTCTGGTCGACGGAACAGCCGTATCGGGCGCTGGCATCTCGTTGACCGTTGAAGCGCCCGAAGGGGTCACCACTCAACAAGTTGACTCATCGGATGCTCAGGCTGTCTTGCTCGGTGCTCCGACGGATCGAGCAGCCGCCCTGGCCATCAATCGCGCCGAATCCACCACTGTCGTCACTATTGCGGCTGATGCCCAACTCGACGAGCCAGTGTGGATTAAGTGTGTAGGCAGCGATGCGACCACGGCAGCCTTTGCACACGTGGTTATTGATGTGAAGCCCTTCGCGCAGGCAACCATTGTGATCGATCGGACAGGTTCGACACACATCTCCGACGTCGTTGATGTCAAGGTCGGCGATGGGGCTCACGTCACCATCGTCTCGCTGCAGGATTGGGCCGCTGACACGGTTCACCTTGGTCATCAGCGCCATTTGGTTGGGCGAGACGCCAACGTGAAGTCGGTGATCATCACGCTGGGTGGTTCATTGGTGCGTCTGGTTCCGACGGTGGCCTATGACGCCCCTGGCGGATCCGCTGAAATGTTTGGCTTATTTTTTGCGGGCAATGGCCAGCACCTTGAACACCGCCTCTTTGTCGATCATGCCGTGCCCAATTGCACGTCTCGGGTGACCTACAAGGGTGCTTTGCAAGGGACTGAAGCGCAGCCATCGCACTCGGTGTGGATTGGCGATGTGTTGATTCGGGCAGCCGCGGTGGGGACCGACACGTACGAAATCAATCGCAATCTCGTCTTGACCGATTTTGCGCGGGCGGATTCGGTGCCTAACCTAGAGATCGAGACTGGGGAAGTCGCTGGAGCAGGTCACGCCAGTGCGACTGGTCGCTTTGATGACGAGCAGCTGTTCTATCTGCAAACTCGCGGCATTACCGCTGAGGAAGCACGCCGACTCGTCGTGCGCGGCTTCTTTCATGAGATCTTGCAGCAGATTGGCATTGAACAACTGCAAGCGCGCCTGGTGGCTCGCGTTGAGGCAGAACTAGAAGGGCATGGCGTATGAGTCCCGTAGCCGTGTGCACGCTGGATCAACTCGACGAGGACTTCCCGCTCGTCGTGCAGGTAGATGGCGTTGAAGTGGCGATTGTTCGCACTCAAGGCGCACTTTATGCCATTAAGAACGAATGTTCGCATGCTGACGTTGCGCTATCAGAGGGCGAAGTCGACGACTGTCATCTTGAATGCTGGATGCACGGTTCGCGATTTAACCTGCGAACAGGTGTTCCTGACTCGTTGCCGGCCACGCGAAACGTTCCGGTCTATGTCGTATCACTGGAGTCCGATGCTCCAAACTCGGCGGTCTTTGTTGACGTGACCGCCGATGCTTCGCTTGTTTCACCACCCTCCGTATCCATTGGCTTGAAAGGCTGACATGACAATTTTGGAAGTTCGCGATTTGCACGTCAGCGTGGATGCCGATGGGGAATCCCGTCAGATCTTGCGGGGTGTTGACTTAACGGTCAAGGCCGGGGAAACCCACGCCATCATGGGACCCAACGGGTCTGGTAAATCCACCTTGGCCTACTCCATTGCAGGTCACCCCAAGTACACGGTTGACTCTGGCTCGATCACCCTCGATGGGGTGGATGTGTTGGCAATGAGTGTCGATGAGCGGGCGCGAGCTGGGATGTTCCTTGCCATGCAATACCCCGTGGAAATTCCTGGTGTTTCGGTGTCCAACTTCTTGCGGACCGCCGCAACTGCTATTCGCGGTGAGGCGCCCAAGTTGCGTACCTGGGTCAAGGAAGTACGCGAAACCATGGAGCAATTGTCCATGGACCCCTCATTTGCTGAACGCAATGTCAATGAAGGGTTTTCCGGTGGGGAAAAGAAGCGCCATGAAATCCTCCAGATGGAATTGCTCAAGCCTAAGATCGCGCTCTTGGACGAAGTCGACTCAGGTCTTGACGTGGACGCCTTGCGTTACGTCTCCGAGGGCGTGAATCGCTTGGCTGCCACGGGGGAGACCGGACTGTTGTTGATCACGCACTACACCCGCATCCTGAAGTACATCCACCCCGACTTTGTCCATGTATTCGTAGATGGAGTTATTGCGGCCAGTGGCGGCAAGGACTTGGCAGACGAATTGGAAGCTTCCGGCTACGAGAAGTATCAGAAATCCGGCAGCTCGGCGTGACCTCTCGCACCCCCTCTTCGGTCACCGCTCTTGATGTAGCCCGCATCAAGGCTGACTTTCCACTTCTCCAGCGCACCATTCGTGACGGTAAGCGCCTGGTCTACCTGGACAGCGGCGCAACATCCCAAAAGCCTTCGTCGGTGTTGGATGCTGAGCGCAGGTTTTATGAGATGCACAATGCTGCTGTCCATCGTGGTGCCCATCAGTTGGGCGAAGAGGCGACTGACGCGTATGAAGGCGCGCGGGAAACGATTGCGCGTTTCATTGGCGCTCAATCACGCGACATTGTCTTTACCAAGAACGCAACCGAAGCGATCAATCTGGTCGCCTATTCGTTGGGCAACGCATCCTTTAGCGACACAGTGGTAGGCCAGTCCTTGAGTTTGCAGCCAGGGGATCGCATCGTCGTGACAGAGATGGAACACCACGCCAATCTGATTCCATGGCAGGAACTGTGTCGTCGAACGGGCGCCGAGTTGGCGTGGTTAGGCGTTGATGATGAAGGTCGCCTCGACTTGTCAACGGTGGACCAGATCATTAACGACCGAACAAAGGTTGTTGCGTTTACCCATCAAAGCAATGTCCTCGGCACGATCAACCCGGTGGCCGAGATCGTTGCGCGGGCGCGGGCCGTACGGGCCTTGGTCGTTCTGGACGCTTGCCAGTCAGCTCCACATATGCCCCTCGATGTGGTGGAACTCGGCGTGGATTTTGTGACCTTTTCTGGGCACAAGATGCTGGGCCCTACGGGCATTGGCGTTTTGTGGGGGCGCACCGAAATTTTGGCCGCGATGCCCCCCTTCCTGACCGGCGGTTCCATGATTGAGACCGTCTACATGGATCACGCAACGTACGCGGAACCGCCACAGCGCTTCGAAGCCGGAACCCCTGTTGCGGCACAAGCTGTTGGACTTGCGGCGGCTTGTGATTACCTCACGGCTGTGGGCATGGACAAGGTTTTTGACCACGAGCACGCGCTCACGAGCTACGCGCTCGAGGGCCTAGCCAGCATTTCGGGCCTTCGTGTTATCGGACCGAACAATGCTGTACATCGCGGTGGGGCAGTGTCCTTCTTGGTCGATGACATCCATGCACACGATGTTGGTCAGGTGCTCGATGACCGCGGGGTAGAGGTGCGAGTTGGTCACCACTGCGCTTGGCCGTTGATGCGCAGGTTCGGCATTGCAGCCACGACGCGTGCAAGTTTTTATCTCTACAATGACTTTTCTGATGTGGATGCGCTGGTCGAATCCCTTGATGCTGCCAAATCCTTCTTTGGGGTGAAGTGATGGAACTTCAGTCGATGTATCAGGAAATAATTTTGGATCACTACCGTAATCCGGTAGGTCGCTTGATCCTCGAACCTTTTGACGTTGAGGTTCACCATGTCAATCCCACGTGCGGTGATGAGATCACGTTGAGGGTCAAGATCGATGACGGTGTGGTGACAGCCATTGGGCACCAAGGGCAAGGGTGTTCCATTAGTCAGGCCGCAACGTCGGTGATGACGGAATTGCTGGAAGGTCGCACCGTGCAGCAAGCACTTGATGTGGAGGCCGGCTTTCTGGCCCTCATGCAAAGTAGGGGGGAAGGTCAGCCAGATGAAGATTTGTTAGAGGATGCTGTGGCGTTTTCTGGAGTTTCGAAGTACCCAGCGCGGGTTAAATGTGCCCTTTTGGGGTGGATGGCGTTTAAGGATGCGGCACTGCAAGCTGTCGCCCAATCAGTAAAGGATCAGTCATGACCTATCGGGCAGAAGTCGACGATGTCACCGAAGCCATGCGCGACGTGATTGACCCGGAGTTGGGCATTAACGTCGTGGACCTGGGATTGGTCTATGGCATCACGGTGGATGAAGCCAACACCGCTATTGTGGACATGACGCTCACCTCGGCGGCTTGCCCGTTGACTGACGTGATTGAAGATCAAACCAATTCAGCTTTGGACGGATTGACGAACGGCGTTCGAATCAACTGGGTGTGGATGCCTCCATGGGGTCCAGACAAGATCACCGACGATGGTCGCGAACAGTTGCGAGCCCTGGGGTTCAACGTCTAGATCGTTGTTCCCGCTCTATTAGTCATTGAGGAGTTCCGTGCTCAGCGCATCAGGCATTGAGTTGCGCGCTGGTGCTCGAATCTTGATTGCAGATGTGGATTTGCGTATCGCGCCCGGTGACAAGGTCGGACTGGTCGGTCGCAATGGTGCTGGCAAGACCACTTTGACCAAGGTGTTGGCTGGACAGGCTTTGCCCGCGGCTGGAACGGTCAGCTCAAGTGGCGAAGTCGGCTATCTCCCGCAGGACCCCCGTACCGGTGACCTTGACGTCACGGCTCGTGACCGGATCCTGGGAGCCCGTGGTCTAGACACCGCCATTACGGCGCTACGCAATGCCGAAGCAGCGATGGCCAGCGATGAACCGGCTGTGCGCGATAAGGCGCTTGCTCGCTACTCACGGCTTGAGACCGAATTCTTGGCCGAAGGCGGTTACTCAGCCCAATCAGAAGCCGATGCTCTGGCTAGTGGGCTCGGGCTAGTGGATCGTGTGTTGTCGCAACCGCTGTCGACACTTAGTGGAGGTCAGCGACGCCGCGTTGAACTGGCCCGCATTTTGTTTTCCCAAGCCACCACATTGTTGCTCGATGAACCAACCAACCACCTTGACGCTGATTCCATTGTGTGGCTCCGTGAGTTTTTGCGGTCCTATAAGGGTGGAGTTTTGGTTATCAGTCACGATGTTCCCCTGTTGGAAAACACCGTCAATCGCGTATTCCACCTCGACGCCAACCGAGCCGAGCTTGATGTGTACAACACAGGCTGGCGGGCGTACCAACTCCAACGAGAAACCGATGAGCGCCGTCGTAAGCGCGAGCGGGCTAATGCGGTCAAGCAGGCGGATCAACTCAAGGATCAGGCTGACCGCATGCGGGCCAAGGCGTCTAAAGCCAAAGCTGCCCAGTCCATGGCTAAGCGAGCCGAGCGTTTGCTGGCAGGCTTGGAAGA
>CAMCVY010000047.1 GCA_945881995.1 Bifidobacterium breve
CACCGCGCGGTCGCAGTGGCTTCTTTAGTCAATCCGGTGCTCTGGGAATTGCTTTGTTAGAAACCGTGCGACGACGCGGATTGGGAGTCTCCACCTTTGTTGGCGCGGGAAACCGTGCAGACGTGTCGGGCAACGACGTGTTGCAGTACTGGGAAGAAGACCCCGACACCGACGTGATTTTGCTGTACCTGGAATCCATCGGTAACCCACGCAAATTCACTCGTCTTGCGCGCCGGATTTCGCGCCACACCCCGATCGTGGCTATGAAAACTGGCGGATCAATGCAAGCTCGACCCCTCGGCCATGCAGTGCGTCGGAGTTCGTTGCCTCCGGCCGCGCTTGAAGCATTGTTTACCCAATCGGGTGTGATTCAAACCGAAACCTTGAACCACCTCTTTGATGTCAGTCAGGTCTTGAGCTTCCAGCCATTGCCGCAGGGCTCAACGGTGGCCATTGTCGGAAACTCGGACGCCTTGGGGAGCTTGGCCGCCGATGCAGCACAAGCCCGTGGACTAGAAGTGCTTGATCAGTCGGTGTCGCTTGGCGCATCGGCAACGGCAGAGGACTTCGACGGTGCCCTGGCTGGGTTGCTTGATGACCCCGCGGTGGATTCGATCTTGGCCATCTTTGTGCCGCCGCTAAGTACCGCCGGTGCGGGCGCGGTTGAGGCCATTGCGCATGCTGGTGCTCGCTTGGTCAAGCCTGTCGTTGCGACGGTGGTGGGGGTTGGCCCTGACGGCGCATCGAGTGTGGAATTGCTCATGCGCCGAGACGCTGCGGGTGTGCCCATGCAAGGTTCAGTGCCGGCGTTTTTCTCCGTGGAAGAAGCAATCCGGGCCATCGCTGCCGTCACCGATTACTCGACGTGGCGGCACGAACCGGCAGGTCTGATGCCCGAGTTTGACGACCTGCGCATCCACGATGCTGGAGCCATGCTTGAGTCAATCATGGGGGATTCACTGACTCAGGTTGGCGATGAGCGGATGCTTGATGAGAATCAAGCAGCAGGGCTGTTGGGCTGCTATGGAATTGATTTGTGGCCCAGCGCTCACGTCACGAGCGAAGATCAAGCGGTTGAACTGTCGCAGACGTTGGGTTACCCCGTCGGATTGCGACTGAGCGATCCAGAGTTGGCCGGTCGCGCGGATCTGGGCACCCAACGGTTGAACTTAGAAAGCGATGCTGCCGTGCGGACGGCGTTTCGTCGCTTGCAAAACCGCTTTGGGGTTAAGGCCGAGCGCATGACGTTGCAACGCATGGCTCAACCTGGTGTTGCTTGCGTGGTGGGCTCGATTGAGGATCCCTTGTTCGGTCCGGTCGTATCTTTTGGAATCTCGGGTATTACCAGTGAGTTGCTGGGCGATCGCGCCTACGCGATCCCACCGCTGACCGATGTCGACGCCGCTCGCATCATTCGCGCGCCGCGCGCCGCTCCGTTGTTGCTCGGTGGATTTGGAGCCGGTGAGCAAGCCTTGGCCGAACTTGAGGAATTGATCTTGCGGGTCTCAGTCATGGTGGACGAGCACCCGGAAATCTCCGATGTGGTTCTCGATCCGGTTTTGGTCAGCACTAAAGGCCTGGCTGTTCTGGGTGCCAAAATGTCGGTCAAAGTGCCTCAGGCCAGGACCGAAAGCCCCGTTCGTCGGTTGACTGATTAGTCCTCCTGCTACTTTTCTGACTTCTGCGTAGTCTTAACGCAGACCGCACTACTGACAGGATGATTCATGACATCTATGACCGTGGAATCCATGCGCGAAGCCATTGAGCGCAGTGGGTATTACCCGTCGTTGGTCATAGACGCCCTTGATACTGCCCTTGCGGGTGAATCGGTCAACGCTTTTGTCGTGCAGCACGAAGCCACCTTCGATCACAGTGAACTTCGCCGCCACATCACCGTCTTGGTGTTGACTCCCACGCGACTTGTTGTTGGGCATACCGATGAACATCCAGTCGATGAAACAACCGACCGCCCTTATGCAACTGCGGGAACCGAAGCAGTACGGATCGAAAAGGTCAACTCTGTTGTTGTCGCGCGTGTTGCTACTAATCCGGAAACCTATTCACCTGATCGTGGCGTAGCTGAAGTGATGTTGACCATTGGCTGGGGAGCGGTTAGCCGCATTGACCTCGAACCAGCTGCGTGCGGTGATCCGAACTGTGAGGCCGACCACGGTTACGCCGGAACAACATCGAATGATGACTTTTCGTTGCGTGTGAGCGAGGCTGCCGACGGCGCCGAGACAGTGGAACAGGTGTTGGCGTTTGCGCAGGCCCTAAGCAAAGCCACCGCGGCCATTGCGCTCTAAAACCGGCGCAATTATTCCGTCGTCTTTTTTGCCCCAAAGACAATGTCATCCCAGGAGGGAACCGACGCGCGTCCCTTGCGCTTAGGGGCAGCCGATGGGCGCGGTGCCGGGGCGTCAACCAGTTCCAGTTGTTCCTCGACCGGCTCAGATACGTAGTCAGCAGGGGCTTCGGCCAAGGCAACAGGGGATACTGCGGGATTTGGCTCCGCACTGAGTGCAGGCTCTGGTTCAGTGACATCAATGAGTTGAGCAGGTGCGGTTTCGGGCTCGCGGGTTTCAGCGCGCGAATTTATTGGACGAACCGTGGCCAGCAACGGCCGTCCACGGTCTCCACTGTCAGGCTCACTGGCATCTGGGTCAATAAGCCAACGCGCTTCGGCGTCGTCGGCGATCAGCGACGAAGTTTTCGGATCAAAAGCCCAGTGACCAGAGCGTTGTTCGCGACCAATAACAAAGTTGGCTTCAACAATCCAGCGACTGTCTTCGCGACGCCATGCTTGCCAATTAACAGAACTGCTTTCGACACCCAGCGGGGTGAGGCGTTCTGATACGGCGGCAACCAGCGAGATGTCGTTGGCGAAGTCGCGGCGAAGTTCGGTGTCGAGTGCGAGGTAGATGATGTGCTCACGTTCGGCCAACATGGGAGCGGCAAATCGTTCAACACGCTCACGATCGAGGCCGGACTCAACGATGACATCGTCAACCGATGCGCCAGCTCGAATGCGAGCCTGGATGTCGCGTGGGCGCATCGTCTCGTCCATGTCGATTTCCACCTGCCTGATCTTGTGTGCCAACGCGGCGCAGAGCCAAGGTCTAAAGTCCTGACTCGCGCGCCGCAGGTGTGAAACCTACCGCCCAGACCCCAACACGCGTATGCGGAGGGGCTAATCTGCCTACCTACGGGAGCGTAACCTACGGTATCGTAAGTTCATCAGATTACCGCACATCAGTGCATTGGCAGGAGGCTCACCATGACCGCAACGGCTAACTCAACGCCGGCTTCATTGACTTCGACCCCTCGCAATAACGCGATTGATGCCGAAGCTGCGGCCAGGTTCACTGACGTGGACATCTTGCGCGAGCTTGAGCCTTTGGTGGCAGGCGAAGTCAATCGCCACATCAGCATGCACAAGGACTGGAGGCCACACGAGTTTGTGCCGTGGACTGACGGCGAAAACTTTGACGGCGTCCTGAATGGCAAGGCCTGGAGCAGTGAGCAGTCCTCGTTCCCCGACGAAGTGCGCACGGCATTAGTGGTCAACCTCTTGACCGAAGACAACCTGCCCAGCTACCACCACGAGATCGCCACCATCTTTCGTGGCGAAGGAGCCTGGGGAACATGGGTCCACCGTTGGACTGCTGAAGAAGGTCGCCACGCCGTAGCGATGCGCGACTACTTAATGGTGACCCGAAGCGTTGACCCTGATGAACTAGAAAAATCTCGAATGACCCACATGTCCACGGGCTTTAAAAACAGTCACGAAGACCAGTTGCTGCATGGTGTCGCCTATGTGGCTTTCCAGGAACTGGCTACCCGGGTGGCCCACCGCAACACCGGTCACCTGTCCAATGACGCAGTCTGCGACCAGCTGATGCAACGCATCGCTCTGGACGAGAACCTGCACATGCTCTTCTATCGCAATGTGCTGTCGGGCGCATTGGATCTGGCTCCCGACCAGGCGATGGTCGCCATTGTTGATGTGTTGACCAATTTCGAGATGCCAGGTGCGTCCATTGAAGGCTTTGGCCGCAAGTCAATTCAGATGGCGCTGGCCGGTGTGTATGACGCTCGTCAACACCTTGACGAAGTCATCCAGCCCATCTTGCGTCAGTGGAACATCTTTGAGCGCAATGACTTTGGTCCAGCCGGCGAAGCCAAGCGCGAAGAGTTGGCGGTGTTCTTGGCTGACCTAGAAACCCAGGCGTCGAAGTTTGAGCACATGCGTGATGCTCGTCGTGCTCGCGTTGCTGCCAAGCAGTAGGCGGTTGTCGGTTCTCGGTGCCTAGTGTTCGGTGCACTGCGGGACTAGTCGATGCGGCGAAGCTCGGATTGGTAGCGCTTAGCGTTGGCGACGTACAAGGCAACGCCGGCTTCAAAGGCTCCCGCTTCTACTGCGTTCTCACGCAGCTTGGCCGGGACTCCCAGGGCCATGGCAAAGGACGGAACATCCATCCCATTGGGAACGAGTGCGCCAGCACCAACAAGGGCTCCACTGTGAACCACGGCGTCATGTAGCACTATCGAGCCGGAGCCCACCAGGCTCTTGTCTTCGATGGTGCAGCCCTCTAGGTGAGCGTTGTGACCAATAACGCAATCCGCCCCCACGGTGGTGGCTTTGGTGGCTGTTGCGTGGATGACCGTGCCGTCTTGGATCGAGGAGCGAGCCCCCACGGTGATCACCCCGTAATCGCCACGCAGGACGGCGCTAGGCCACACCGAGGCTTGCGGGCCAAGGGTGACCTGACCGATCACGACCGCGTCGGGGTGGACAAAGGCAGTGGGGTCGATATCTGGCACCCGATCGCCTAACGCGTAAACAGCCACAATTCCTCCCAAATAAGCCCCTGAAGGCGTCTTAATGTCCCATTATTCGCGGATAAAGCCACTCTCGGCGCGCCCCAGTGTGACGAATGGCTCCAGGTGCGACACAATCACCGCGCCGCACAAAGTTAAGCACCTAGAGGAGTTTTAGAACCAACAATGGCTACTGATTACGACGCACCACGCAAGACTGACGAGGAACTCAGCGCTGATTCGATAGAAGAGCTGAAGGCTCGTCGGGTAGATAAGTCCGCTTCGGCTGTCGACGTGGACGAAACCGATTTGGCTGAAAATCTTGAATTGCCCGGCGCTGACTTGTCGAACGAGGAGTTCTCGGTTCGCGTCGTGCCCAAGCAAGCTGATGAATTCACCTGCTCGCGTTGCTTCTTGGTGCACCACCGAAGCCAGCTAGCCAAGATGGTGAAGAATCAACCTGTGTGCACGGAGTGTCTCGCGTGAGTGCAAGCCGATCCGGTTCTGCAGCGGTTAACGCTGTCACCGATCGGCTTGCCTCGTTGTTTGAGGCAGTTGGCGGTGACCGCAATGCATTCACCCCAGCCGAAGTCATGGCCATGTGGCCCAAGGTTGTAGCCAGCCTGCGCACGCTCGTTGACATACCCGCTTCGGAAGCGGTGATTAAGGATGGGGCCACCTCGCGTAAGGACCAAGCGCTCGTCGCGGCCACACGATTGCGAGATGTTGCCACCGGCATTGCACCCCGGTTGCCGATCAGGGACCGGTCGACCTTGGAAGACCACCTCAAGTTGCGCGATCCCGAACGGATGGCGCACGCCATCGTCAAGAACGCGGCTAACGCCACAGCTGTCGCAGGTTCCATTGGTGGATTCTTAGTGATCACCTCGCGGACCGGCCCTGGATTGATTTTGTCGATTCCGCTGCGGGTGGCCACGGAAACATTGGTTGTCGCCGCGATTGAATTGAAAATGATCGGCGAACTTCATGAGATTTACGATCAGCCACTTGAGGGCAGCGCGACGCAACGCGGAACAACGGCCTTAAAGTTGTGGGCTTCGTATCGCGGACTGGACGTCACAGACACCGGTGGAATCTTTCAAACGGTGACGGAGATTGCGCGGCGCCCAACGACGCGAAGGGCTGCAGCGTCCGTGACCGGCAAAGCATTAGGCGGTCGTGGGTTGCGCCTAGGTGCCGGAGTGGTTGGAGCGATTGAGAATCATAAGTCCAGCATGTCATTGGGGGACCAAGTTCGAGCTGAATTGCGTCGCACTCAGTTGAGCGGACTGAACGTGAAAGTCGTCAAGTTGGATGAGGATCAGGACTAAGTAGTCGTTTCAGCCCCGACGTTTGCGGGCGATGGATCGGGCTTGGCGTTGAGCGATCAAACGCGCAGCGCCCACGGCTGCACCTACCGCAGCTCCCCAGAGCAAGACCACGGTTGCCGTTCCTCGGTCGTCTTCAACGCTGGGGGGTGTGCGACCAGTTGATGCAGTCCAGACGGCGGATGCAGCCTTGCGTGCAACGGAAGCGGCTAGTAAACCCAGTCCGAGCACGAGCATTTTTTCAAATGCATCAGAGTCGTCCATCTTGTCGGCCATGACTCCATCTTGCCTTATGGTCACAAGAGCCGGTCAGCCCTGAAGGGCTCGGAGCAATTCCACTGGCTTTCGCGTGGAAATAAACCAATAGGGCGTGGGATCGTGGGGGTCGTTGAGGTCAATGCGCACTGCGGTGGGAATCCAGCTGCGCAAGAGCATCCACGCGAGGGGGTTGGCCCCTGGCCCACGTAACGCCACGCTGGCATTTCGGTCCAAGGCAGTCAAGGTGTCAATGAAATCGATGTCGATGTGGGCCCGGCCGGCATAGAGGAAGCCATCGCGCACTTCGATGACGGGCGAAGAGCGAACCAGTCCAATGATGACCAAGGCACCGGTGATGGTTCCGACAATCCAGCCGATCCGCGCTTGGAACGGGACGGCATAGGCCACTCCCAGGGAAAGGGCAAAAACTGCACCGACCATCCAGATCCACCACGGAGCCCACAGACGCTCCCGAAAGCTTTTCACTCGGTCAGCCTCTCACCCATAACCGGCCGAGGGCAGATAGGGTCAAAAACGTGAGTGACCAACCGTTGACACCTGGCGAGCGACATGTGGACGCCCCAGCTCCAGGTGAACCCGTTGTCTCGCACTATCACCTGTGTTTTGGCTGTGGGGTTGATCACCCAACGGGTTTGCACATGCAGATCACGGCCGGTGAGGGATTGAACGTGACGGCTGAGTTTGAAGTAGGCGTTGATCATCAAGGCGCGCCTGGGCTGGCGCACGGTGGAATGTTGACGACAGCAATTGATGAAACCTTGAGTGCGATTAATTGGCTCTTGCGTAAGTCTGCGGTGACCGTGCAGTTGCAAACTGATTTCCGTCGTCCAGTACCCGTAGGGTCACGCGTATTCATCGCGGCGGAATGTGTCGGAGTGGATGGGCGCAAGATTTTCACTGAAGCGGTGGGGAGACTCAACGCTCCTGACGGCCCCATTGCTGTCAAAGCGAAGGCTGTTTTTGTCGAAGTGCCATTGGAGCACTTCTTTTCCTACGGCAGGCCCGAAGATTTAGAGCACGCATCAACCCGTGATGAAGTGCAAGAGCGAACGAAAGGGCTATCGTTTAATCCATGAGCGTTGAGGTGTTATTCACGTTGGTCGACTCGGACGCCCCGGTGCCCTCCTATGCGCATCCTGGCGATGCCGGTTTGGACTTGACGACGCGTCAGGCCTGTGCGCTCGAGCCAGGTGAACGAGCTCTGTTGCCGACCGGAATTGCGATCGCCATGCCAGCCGGTTACGCAGCGTTTGTGCATCCGCGTTCTGGACTTGCCGTCAAGCATGGCGTCTCGCTCGTCAACGCCCCTGGGACCATTGATGCCGGCTACCGCGGTGAGATTCAGGTCAGCGTGATCAACCTCGATCCGCGCCATCGTGTGGAGTTTGCCGTGGGCGATCGCATCGCTCAATTAGTGATCCAAAAGGTCGAGCACGTGGAATTTGTTGCCGTTGACCAACTACCTGGGAGCGATCGAGGTGAAAAAGGTTTTGGCTCATCAGGATCCTGATCAGGCAAAGATTGGCCCATGGGATAGCAACGATCCTGATCGATCAGAGCCACCCCAGGGATGGACGGCTATTGATTTGGGTGCGCTCATCGTGAATATCCCCAACGATGTGGAATTGCGAATGGAAGTCCGCGAAGAAGATAACGCCGTCCTGGGTATCGAGATTGAAGGCAAGGACCTCGTCATGCAATTGATGGCCTATGCCGGACCGCGAAGTTCGGATATGTGGGACGAAGTGCGAGGGGAAATTGCGGAGTCGATCGCCGCGGAAGGCGGAACCTTTAGTGATCGGCAATGTGGAGCGCGAACACATCTGATCGCAGTCCTCAAGGACGGCAGCAAGTCCGTTAATGCTCGATTTATTGGCTATGACGGTCCGCGTTGGTTTGTGCGGGCGGTCATTTCAGGTGCCCGAGCACATGACGACTCGGCCATCGGTGGCCTTCAGGAGATTGTCAATAACGTTGTTGTGATCCGAGACGATCTAGCTCGACCCATGCAAGAGCCCCTTGACCTTTCCTTACCATCCGGGCCTGCGCAGGTACTGTGATGAGCGTGACCAGTAAGCCAGACCAAGCGCAACCTTGGTGGCGTCGATGGGGTCGAACCACGGCGGAATTGGACGATGAGTTGCTACAGCGCAGTGCTAAACGCCACGGAGCCACCCCCATTCAGGTGTGTGAAATGGGTCAGCGTTGCCACGTCCGCGGAGTCCTGCAGAGCGTGACGCTACGACCACAAGCCGGCGTTCCTGCTGTTTCTGCGCAGTTGTACGACGGAACGGCAACGGTGACGTTGATTTGGCTGGGCCGACGACGCATCGTGGGCATTGATCCGGGACGGGTGTTAAGCGCTCATGGCCGCGTGAACCAACAAGCCGGCGAACTGGTCATGTTCAACCCTGAATACGAATTAGCGCAGCACCTCGATGACTGATTCGAGCAATAACGAGGAAAAGGCCTTTGACACGGGTTCAATCGTTGCTGCCCTGGGTGGACCGCGTGGCCTCTTGGAATCGACTATTCCTGGAGTGGTGTTTGCAACAGTTTTTGCCTTCACCAACCCCAACTACACGATTGCCTTGGCGTGCGCGCTCGGTGTAGCTGTGTTGATCTTGATCGTGGCTTTGGTGCAAAAGCGTTCAGTGCAACAAACCATTAGTGGGTTTATCGGAGTGGCGCTGACGGCTGGAATTGTTTTATTAACCGGTCGTGCGCGGGATTTCTTTTTGGTGGGGCTCTACCGCAATGCTTTCTGGCTGGCTGCTCATGCCATCACCGGGTTAGTGCGCTGGCCCCTGATTGCGCTTTTCCTGGGTCCCTTCACTGGCGAAGGTGTGCAGTGGCGCAAGGACCCCGCTCGATTGCGGGCTTATCAGTGGTGCGGGTTGGTCTGGATTGCAGTGTTTGCCATTCGACTAGGTGTGCAGTTGCCCCTGTTTCGCAAGGACGAAGTCGTTGCTCTGGGACTGGTGGGGATCGTTCTCGGGTTGCCGCTGTTTTTGGCAGCGTGCGGGGCTACGTACCTGATTTTGCGTCGGGTGCCGATCACTCTGCGCTCCAGCGCTGATGAAACCGATGATCCGCACGCTCCACCGATCACACCTGGTTAATCAGTGAGTGTGTGGCGACAAGATTTCCTGCAGGGGATTTTCCGATTCCGCACTGCAAATAAATAGCAATTCGTCGCCAGCCTCGAGCGTGTCATCGCTAGAAGGCGTGATGACACGTCCACTGCGCAAGATCGTCACCAGTGTGCAGTCAGGTGGCCAAGTCATTGCACCTACACGAACTTGTGCGACGGGGGAGTCTGCGGGCAAGGTCAGCTCCACCAAGTTGGCATTGCCCGCGCGAAGAGTGAACAGGCGCACAACATCTCCGACGGTAACTGCTTCTTCGACGAGGGCACTCAAAATGCGAGGCGTTGAAACTGCGATATCAACACCCCAGGATTCGTCGAACATCCATTCGTTGTCTGGGTGATTGACCCGCCCCACGACACGTG